>CBINJL010000058.1:0-10053 GCA_966250925.1 uncultured Opitutus sp.
GGAATAGGCGGCGAGCAGGTTGGGCTCGATCAGACCGAGCACCTGAAACACCAGTGCGGTGGCGGTGCCGCCGATGCCGACGTAGAGACCGCCGTCGAAGAGGTTTTCCTCGTTTTCCATCAGCTTCAGTTTGACCAATGGCGGCACGTCGCGGCGGTTGATCTCACCGATTTTGCGCAGGCAAATTAGATACATCGCCACTTGCAGCGCGAGGAAGAAACCGATGGTGAGCAGAGTGGAGGAATCCATGGCAGTGGTGGGTTTGGTAAGTTCGATGGAAGCCGTGTCGGTGATGTCGGCCAACACCGGCATGGCCAAAGAGAATTGAAATTCGGATGGCGGTGCCGCCTGCAGCAGAAACGGTTCGCTGGCCGCCACGATCAACGCCGCGCTCAGCACGGCCAAGACGCCGCTCGAAAGATGCGGCAATCCCCCGCCGGCCGAGCGCGCGAGGAAAAATCGATCGAGCCCGCGAAACACCAGAAATGCGCCGAGCAGAATGCCGAGGTATTTCACCATGAGCAGCACCTGCGGATGCCGCAGGCCAAACGACGCCACCGCGCCAAACGACGGACCATCACCGTGACTGACCGGCACCTGCCGCTCCAACAAACTCCGCACCGCGCCCTGCCCTTCTCCCAACGCGAAGCGGAGATCTTCGAGCCCTTGCCGCCCGAAACGAATCAGGTAACCGGCCACGTCGTCGGCTGAATCCGCCGCCAGCGCCGCGGTGTAAATCACCGCCAGATCGTCTGCCGCCAGCCGGCTCAGGTGCGCAAACTCCCGCACCGTCTGCGTGCTGGCGGCGAGCCGGGTGAACTCGGTGAGCTGAATCCAGTCGAGCCGTTTGCCGAGCGAAAGCAGATCGAGGAAAAACGGTTCGATTGGCGCGAGATCGTTGTCGGCCGCCGCCTTCTCCGCCAGCGCCCGCATTTCCCGCTGGAGGGCATCGGACAGGTGCTCGCCTTGATAAAGCAACGCGGCGAGCAGGATGGTGGCGTCGAGCGCCTGACCGCCGGGTCGTCCCGCCGGCACGAATTGCTGGGTGCGGTCGATACTGCGCAGGGCCAGCAACGCCTTCACCCCCGCCGAACGCGAGTTGTTCAAAAACCCCGCCAGCGCGCCGCGGGCGTCGCGCGTGACAAAAAACGTCAGCACCGGCGTCGACTCGCTTTGCCCGCGGTTTTCGCTCCGTTTGAACAGCGGTTCGAGAAACGGGTCCCAACCGCCCCACGGCACCAGCTCCGGCTGGCGGGCGGTGGCGGCGGACAACGCGGTGGCGAGACGCGGAGCGTTTGCGTCCTCGACGTTGCGTGCGGCGTTGAGCACGAGCGCGGCCGGACCGATTTTTTCACGGGCCAGCAGTTCCTCGCCCAACGCCGTGACCGACGGCGTGCCCGCGCCCGCTTCGCGCAACAACGTGGTCGGCAGCGCCAGCAGGTTGACCGGCAGCAGCCACGCCACGCCCGCCAACGCCAGTCCGCCCAGCGCCAGCAGAAGCGCCGGCCAGACCAAACCGCGGGAAGAGGAAGACGAACTCATGCAGAATGGACTATCGGGTTGCGGGCGCCCGGAGGCAAACCCACCGTTGCGGCCAATAAAAGACCCATGGTTCTGAAGATAGTTCACTACAACGATCCCGTGCTGCGCCAGAAAGGTGCTCCTGTAACGCGTTTCGACGCCGAACTCGCCCTGCTCGCACGCGACATGGTCGAAACCATGCACGCCGCCGCCGGCATCGGCCTCGCCGCCCAGCAAATCGGCCGCGCCCTCCAGTTCTGCGTCGTCGATCTGTCGCAGGCCCACCGTGATTTCCGCTGGGAACTTGACGGCCAGACGCCGCCGCTCGACCTCATCATGCCGATGACGATCGCCAATCCCGAGATCTCCATTCTCGAAGGCGACGACACGATCTACGAGGAAGGTTGCCTGTCCTTTCCCGGCATCAACGGCGACGTGGTGCGGCCCGACATCATCGAGGTGAAGTTTCAGGACGTCGCCGGCGCGCCGCACGTGCTGCGTTGCGACGGCCTCCTTTCCCGCTGCATCCAGCACGAAGCCGATCATCTCAACGGCACGCTCTTCATCGACCGTATGACCAAAAAAGTCCTCCGCGGCATCGACGACGACATCAAGGCGCTGGCCAAAAAAACCTGCGAAGTCGCCGGCACCTGATGCCCGCCCGCATCGCTCCCAGTGTCACGTATTACGTGACACTTTCCCGTCCCGATGCTGCAACTGTCACGTAATACGTGACAGTTACAGTGCCCTTCGCCACCGCGTCTTAATCAGTCACTGCTCCCGCCCTATCCCCGTTTTTCGCCATGAGTTCTTCCGACGGCATGACCTACGCCCCGCAGGGCAAACCCGCTCCGGTGGTCAAACCGGGCGAGTTTGTCTTCGCCACCGCTCATCTCGATCACGGCCACATCTACGGCCAGACCAACGGCCTGCTCGAAGCCGGTGCCGATCTTAAATGGGTCTACGATCCTGACCCGGCCAAGGTCGAAGCCTACCGCGCGAAGTATCCGCAGGCCCGCGTCGCGCGCGCCCTCGACGAGATTCTGGAAGACCCGGCCGTGCAACTCGTCGCCGCCGCCGCGATTCCCAACACCCGCGGTGCGATCGGCTGTCGCGTCATGCAGGCGGGCAAGGACTACTTCACCGACAAGACGCCGTTCACCGCCTTCGACCAGCTCGCCGAAGCGCGCCGCGTCGTCGCCGCCACCGGCCGCAAATACGCCGTCTACTTCAGCGAACGCCTGCACGTTGAAAGCGCGATGTATGCGACCGACCTCATCGCCGGCGGCGCCATCGGCCGCGTGCTGCAGGTGCTCGGCCTCGGCCCGCACCGGCTGAGCAAATCGTCGCGCCCGGACTGGTTTTTCCAAAAGGCGCAATACGGCGGCATCCTCTGCGACATCGGCAGCCACCAGTTCGAGCAGTTCCTGACCTTCTCCGGCGCCACCGATGCCACCGTCGCCCACGCCGCCGTGGCCAACTACGCCAATCCCGACACACCCGAGCTGGAGGATTTCGGCGAGGCCAATCTCCTCGGCAACAACGGCGCGCGCAACTACGTGCGCATCGACTGGTTCACGCCCGACGGCCTGCGCTCATGGGGCGACGGCCGCATGCTCATCCTCGGCACCGATGGTTACATCGAGCTGCGCAAATACCTCGACGTCGGTCGTCCCGACAGCGGCTCCGACCACGTTTTCCTCGTCGACCAAAAAGGCGAGCATCACATCAACGTCGCCGGCAAGGTCGGCTACCGCTTCTTCGGCGAGCTCATCCTCGACTGCCTCAACCGCACCGAAAAGGCGATGACCCAGGAGCACGTCTTCACCGCCGCCCGTCTCTGCCTCGAAGCCCAGGCCAAGGCCGACGCGGCGAATTGAAATCGTTTTCCTGACAACGAGTCCGTATCATGACTCCGGATACACCACACCAGCCGCTCGCGATTGTCGAAGTCTTCCGCTTCGCCGCCCGACGCGCCCCCGTGGTGTTCGGGCTGTGCCTGATCGCCGCCTGCGGTCGCGCCGTGCAGACCGGAGTGCCGCTGCTGGCGGCGTGGCCGTTTCAGATTCTCTTTGAGCTTCTGGTCAACGGCGCCCGTGTCGCCCTCGCCCTCGCCGCCCTCGGCGACGGCAGTCCACGCGAGGGCTGGCAACGCGTGCGGCGTCTGCTGGCGATGCCCCAGGAGCATCGCACGACCCGAATCAATCGTGCCTTTGCCGCCCTGCGCACCCATTTGGGCAGTCTGCTGGCCGACATCGGACTCTATCTTCTCTTCGCCCTGGCGGTGAATCTCGCCATCACCTTCATCGTCCACCAACCCGCGACGCAGGCCTGGGCCGCGGCGCAAGGCCTGGCGACCACCGGCGAAACTCCGCTCGCCTTATTTTTGAAGAACCTCTCCGTCATCCCCGGCACGATTCTTTTCCAAGTCTTCCTCGCCCGCCGCCTCTGGCGCTGGGGCGCGTGACGGAAAAGCTATAGCCGTAGTGTTGTAGGCGTCGACCTGGTGTCGACCCGCTGTGCGCCAGCCATTTTCATTCTAAATTCCGCATTTCACCACAAGCTCGCAGAGATCACAGAGTGAGATACTGCCAAACCCACCTCATCTCGAATTCACCCGCGGGGTGAGCACCTGCGGCGTTGTTGCCATTTCCTTACCGCCTTTCTTTGCGCACTTTGCGTGTCTCCGCGCTCTTTGCGTTAAATATCGACTGCGGAATATAGGTTCATTCTGCCAACCCACTCCTCCGCGGGCTGACACGAGGTCAGCCCCTACATCTCCAGTGGCTACAGTATTATTCCGATATGCTCTGATGCTGTGAGTTAGCCGATGGCTTCAGGCGATCGGCTTCACAACAGGTCAGCGGCGAGTTCGGCGAGTTTGGAGCGTTCGCCCTTGGTGAGTTTCACGTGGGCCGAAATCGCGTGGCCCTTCATGCGGTTGTGGCAATACACCAGACCGTTGCTCCGCGAATCGACGTAGGGATTGTCAATCTGCGCCGGGTCGCCTATGAGGACGATCTTCGAGCCTTCGGAAATGCGGGTGATCACCGTCTTCACTTCGTGCGGCGTGAGTTGCTGCGCTTCGTCGAGGATGAAGAACCGGCGCGCGATGGAACGGCCGCGGATGAAACACAGCGCTTCGATCTCGACCACGCCGGAAGCGATCAGACGTTCGTAAGGTTTGCCGGGCGCAGCCACACCGTGGTCGCTCGCCGAATGATGCGACGGCGGTTCGGAGAGTTTGCGCACCTTTTTCTTCGCCACCTTCTTGGCCGCGAACTGCGGCTCCTTGGGCGGTTTGGAGGGCATCAACACTTCCAAGGCATCGTAATACGGCTGGAGCCACGGCGTCATTTTTTCCTCCAGTGAACCGGGGAGAAAACCGATGTCCTTGCCCAGCGCGATGACGGGGCGGGAAATCGACACGCCGTCGTAACGGCCGTGCTCGTCGAGCACCTGGGCAATGGCGCAGACCGTGGAGATGAGCGTCTTGCCCGTGCCGGCCTTGCCGAAACAGGTGATGAGCGAGATCGAGTCGTCGAGCAGCGCGTCCATGAAGAACTGCTGTTCGAGATTGCGGGCGCGGATGGGAATGCCGCCGGGCGCCTTGACGAAATCCGGGATGCGCAGACGGCGCACCTGGCCGTGGGCCATGTGCCGCGCCGGCATGGTCTTGTCCTCATCGGAACGCAGCAGCACGTATTCGTTGATCTCCAACGGTGGCTGGCTTTCCAGCGTCGCGCCGACGTCGAGATAACCTTCCGAACAAAAACGCTGCAGTTCGTAGATCGTGACCGGCACCTCGCGGTAACCGGCGTCTTCGTCGACCTCCGGCACCTTGTCGTTGAGGTAGTCCTCCGACTCGAGTCCGACTGCGCGCGCCTTGAGCTGCACGTTGACATCCTTGGTCACCAGGATGGTGGGCGGCGGATACTGCTCCGAGACGTAGAGCGCGCAGGCGATGATGCGGTTGTCCTTCTTGTGCGGATCGTGAAGGACCGCCCGGAAACGCTGCATCGCCGGCGACGTGAAGTCGTTGGACTCGAAATAGCGGTTGATAATGACCGAGAGCGTGCCGCCCGTCTTGAGCCGCACGCCCTCCAGGAGCGAATGCGAGTCGGGCAACAACTCTTGGAGGATGCGATGCACCCGGCGGGCATTGCGCCCGCGCTCGGTGGATTGCTCCGATTTTATCGCATCGAGCTCCTCGAGCACCTCCACCGGAATGGCGAGGTTGTTGTCTTCGAATTTGAAGATCGATTGCGGGTCGTGCAGGAGGACGTTGGTGTCCAACACGAAGGTCTTTATGGAAGCCCTCGTTCTCTCCGTGCGTGATTTTTTGTGGGCCGCGGCCCCGCTCGGATTAGCCATCAGGTGGGAATAAGTTGTGAACAACTCCGCATGGATTGTCGAATGCCTTTGCGGGTTTCCGGAAAAATTTCGCCGGGCATTTCGCCTGATTAATCAGCAGGCCCCGAGCCAGCCTCGCGCCAAAAAATTGAGGGCGGATCGCCTACCCCTAAGCGATCCGCCCTTGGTTGTGTTTTTCGAACCCATCAACCCGCACGAAGGCGGACGTTGAGTGAAACCCTGCCCCTGTTATTCGGCTCCCGAGCGGTGCAGCTTGAAGAGTTTTTGCAATTCCCTGTCAGCAAAGCAGCTCGGCGTCGCCATCAGTTCAGAAATCCGTCGCCGCCCGGCGTTTCTTCGGCCGGGGCTCCACCCAGAGGCGCAGCCAATATTCCGCCAGATTGCGCATGCTCACGCGGCGCAACCCTTCGCGTGCCGCCAGTTCGCGAAACACCGGCACCACCCCGGAACGCTCTTCAAAATAGGCCCACAACTCGTCCGTCAGGCGCGCCGCCGCCGCATGATCGTCACGCGCAGTCTGCGCCGCCGCCTTCACCTTGTCCTGCCAAAACCGCAGTTCCTCCGGGTTCGCCGCGACGTAGTCGCAGGTCAGTTGTTCGCAACGATTCAGACTCATGAGTCGCTCACCGTTGCGCCGCCCGCGCCGGATTATCAAACGCAAACACTTGATCCGCGGCGTGATTGCTTTCCGCGGGCGCACCCCTACGCTGCCGCCTCACCATGTGGCAAAAATTCAAGGACCAGCTCCCCGCGGTCATCGTCACCCTGGTGGTCATCGGCGCTCTCGCCTACTGGCTGCACACCCGGACCGTCAGTGAAATGAGCGCTCGTCAGGAAACCGATCTCGTCGCCCTGCGCGAGCAAACCAACGCCGAACTGCGCGCCTCCGCCGAGGAGACCCGCCGCCAGATCGACGCCGTCAACACCCTCCTCAAGGACGCCATCGGCAAACGCTCCTCGGACATGTTCATGACCGACGAGGAACTGGCCACCGCCAACGCCCAGTGCATCGACGAACTCGCCGGCGCCATCGCCACCAAGATCCAGCCCTACTCGCCTCTGCCCCAGTCGCCCGAAGAGGCCGCCGCGCAGGAAAATGCCCAGATCGACCGCGTCTCCGACCGCCTGACCGAGCGCCTCCGCCCCATTCTTTCCCGCGTGACCTCCGATCAGACCACCACCCAGCGGGCCTTGCAGGAAATCTCCAACGAGATCTCCAACCAGCTTTCCGTCGTGCTCACCACCGAGCTGGCCAAGAATCAGCAGCTCAACAACAACCTCGCCGATTCCCAGGCCATTGCCCGCGACTCGCTCGGCCTCTCGCAGGAACTCGCCGCGCTCTACCTCGCCTCGTTCGACGACAAGGGCGTCCTGACCCGCATCCTTACTCTGCCCGCCGGCGTCATCAAAGACGCCTCCCAGCTCAGCCTCGTGAACAGCAAGGAGCGCAAGGAAAAGGAGGAGGAACTCATGGCCAAACTCGCCGACATCCAACAGCGCCTCAACTCCCTGCAAAGCCAGGCGCCCGATCTCGACGCCGGACCGAATTGATCTGACTCACGCGCCGCGCCGAGCGCCCCCGTCGGCCTCACCACGGCTCTCATTCACCTCCCAACGCCTCCCGCGCCGCGCCGCCGGGAGGCGTTTTGCGTTTCCGGAATCGTGCTTTTTGCTTTGCGCACGCGGCACGGCCGATTCCCTTGGCCCATGCGCATCCGTTCCCTTCTCGCCTGCGGACTCGGCGTCGCGGCCCTCGCCTTCCTCGCCGGTTGCGGCGCCCGCGAAACCAACGTCGAATCCGGCATCCGCAGCCAGACGCTGCACTTCGGCAATCTCTCCGAGCCAACCGATCTCGATCCGCACATCATCACCAGTCTGCAGGACTTCAACCTCGTCCTCGCGCTCTTTGAGGGCCTCACCCAATACGACCCCAAGGACTCCCACGCCATTCCCGGCGTCGCCACACACTGGGAATCGAATGACGACGCCACGACGTGGACTTTCCACCTGCGCCCCGACGCCAAGTGGTCGAACGGTGACGCCGTCACCGCCCGCGATTTCGCCTACGCCTACCAGCGCATGCTTTCGCCCGGCCTCGCCTCCCAATATGCCTACATGCTTTTCTGCCTCGCGGGCTCCGAAGCATTCGTCGCCGGCAAGACCACCGACTTTTCCACCGTCGGCGTGAAGGTCGTCGACGACCATACCCTCCGCCTCGAACTCGCCTACCCCGTGCCCTACCTGCCCGACCTCGTCGCCCACGCGTCGTGGTATCCCGTGCACCAGGCCACCATCGAAACTTTCGGCGCGATGGACCAACGCGGTTCCCGCTGGACCCGCCCCGGCAACCTCGTCGGCAACGGCCCCTTCACGCTCACCGAATGGAAGTCCAATCAGGTCATCACCGTCACCAAGGCGCCAACCTACTGGGACGCCGATGCGGTGCGCCTGAAGGCGATCAATTTCTACCCGATCGAAAGCTCCGCCAGCGAAGAAGCCGCCTTCCGCTCGGGCCAGCTCCACGTCACCACCGGCATCCCCATCGACAAGATCGCGGTCTACAAAAACGATCCCGCGCTGAGCAAATTCCTTTCCCAGGAAACGATGCTCGCGACCTACTACTACCTCTTCAACGTGCGCAAACCTCCGCTCGACGACGTGCGCGTGCGCCGCGCCCTTTCGCTCGCCATCAACCGCGAACAGCTCGTGGAAAAGGTCACGCTCGGTGGCCAGATTCCCGCCCGCGCCCTCACCCCGCCCGACACCGGTGGCTACACCGCAGGCGACTTGCTCGAAGGCGATCTGGCCGAAGCCAAACGCCTCCTCGCCGCAGCCGGTTACCCCGACGGCCAGGGTTTCCCGCGCATGGAAATCCTGTTCAACACCAACGACGGACACCGCCGCATCGCCGAGGCCATCCAACAGATGTGGGCCGCCAATCTCGGCATCCAGGTCGGCCTCTACAATCAGGAGGCCAAGGTCCAGTCCGACTCCATGCGCGAGGGCAATTACGAGATCAGCCGCTACGCCTGGGTCGGCGATTACGTCGACGCCTCAACCTTCCTCGAACTGATGCTTTCCGACAGCGGCAACAACAACACCGGCTGGGCCAACGCCGACTACGATCGCCTCGTCAGCGAAGCCCGCTACGTGCTCGACCAGGAAAAACGTTTCGAACTCTACCGCCAGGCCGAGAAAATCCTCATGGCCGAATCGCCCATCGCGCCGATCTACTTCTACGTGAACTCCCAGCTCCAGGTGCCCGAGCTCAAAGGTTGGTATGGCAACCTGATCGACATCCATCCCTACAAGGGCGTTTACCTCGAAGCGGCGGACGACGCCCAGAACTGATCGTTTCTGCGCCTGTGCCGATTCCGCCGCGCCTGCCCCCGACCCTCCCGCTCGAACGCCCCGCCGCCCGCCGCTTCGCGCTGCTGGCCCAGGGGCTGGTCGTGCCGCACGCCGATGTCGGCGCCGCGCTCGCCCATCATGGCTTCGTGCAGATCGATCCAATCAACGTCTGCGGCCGCATGCACGAACACATTCTGCGCCCGCGCGTCACCGCCTACGCCGAGGGCGACCTGCATCTTCATCTGCATGGCCCGGTCGACGACACGCCACTGGGCACGCCGGTCAAAACCGCCGCCGCACGCACCGCCTTCGAACACTTCCATCCCGGCCGCGCGGTGCTCGCCGCCTGGCCGCTCGATGCCTGGCCGTTCCTGCAGGCGCTCATGGCCCGGCGCGCCCGCACTCCCGGCCAGTGGGCGGGTAAACTCCGCGCCGCCGAACGCCCGCTCGCCGAACATATTCTGGAGGAAATCACCGCCCGCGGCGCCCTCGCCGCCGAACACATCGCCGACACCACCCGCGCCTCCAACGGCTGGGGCAATTCCCGTCTCGCCAAGGTGGTCATGGACAAACTCTTCGCCCACGGCCGCCTGCTCATCGCCCGCCCGCACGAACAGAGTTTCCGCGTGCTCGACGGCTTCACCCGCATCGTTCGCCTGGGCGAGGGGCTCTCCACGACCGGCCGGTTGAGCGACGCCGCCATGGAACGCACCATGGAAGCCCTGCGCCAGTGCCGCAACAAGCTGCGCGAGCACGAACCCGCCCGCATGCGGCTGATCGCCACCGAAGCCTGCCGCTCGGCCAGCA
>CBINJL010000059.1:0-10046 GCA_966250925.1 uncultured Opitutus sp.
CTTGGACGATGGTGCCGTTGCGCGGATGCGGACTGACCAGCACACGGCTGCCGGGCGGTTCCGACACCGTCGGGTCGCGCGAATTCGGATAACGGCGGTGGTCGATCCAATGATACGGCGCCAGTGAGCGGTAGGCGATGAAGGCGCGGCCACCGCGGGCAAAGATCCAGCCGGAATCGTCTTCCGTCACGTCATGCAGATCCTTGGAAAAGAATCCGTTCACCTGCGGGAAACGTTCTCCCGCCGGGATATCGTAAAGCGCGACCACGGTGTCGAGATCCTGCACCACCTGTTCGTAGGGCGAAGAGCCGAGAAGCTTGTCCGGCGAGTCGTAGGAGGGCTTGCCTTCGTAGGTCACACTTTCGGGCATCGGTTCGGGATAGGTGCAGAAGAACATCTGCATAACCCGGCCCGAGGAATGTGGGTGCACCGAAAACAGCGTCGGGTGTTTTCCGCGCGGATCGTCCTCCGCCCAGGTCACGTCCCAGACGTGGCTTTGAATCGGATCGCTGATGCCCCCCTGAGTCGAGCCGACGGCGTAGTTGCGGCGCAAATACTGCGTCTTGTAGATCGGCCGCATGTGCTCGTCGCCGTAGCGCCAGATGCGGCGCGAGCGGGCACGATCGTGCTGCAGGATGGCTTCGTCGCCACGATCAGTCGCGATACGGTAAATGACTTCCGGCACCTCGTAGTTCGCCGCCATGACCGCGAAGTAATTGCCCCACCCCGCGTAACCCGCGGGCGCCGGCGTGTTGCCGAAGAGTTGCCAGGTGAAGTAGGTCGCGAGTGCATTCCAACGCTCCACAACGGAGCTGTCGTCGGTGCGGGAGTTGGGCCCGCGCAACACGCCTTCGAGCGTGACGTTGGCCAGCTCGGCGAAGATCCAGTCCAGCATCATGCGACCACGCTGGCGCATCTGCGGATCTTCCGCCCAGGAAGCGAGCATGAGCATCGGGATGGCGTATTCGCCGATGTAGTGGGTCGGGTTGTATTCACCCTGCCCGATGGTGGTGGTGAGTTTCATCCAATCGAGCAGCCAACCTTCAGCCTCGATGCGATTTTCGGTCGAGCTGAGTCCGTTGGCCCAGGTCGACGCGTCGTCGCCGGCATAGAGCTGCGCGGCGAGATAAAGCGCAGTGTGATACATCACCCAATGATTCTCGGTGTCGCCGCGCAGTTGCCGCGCCGTGCGCCAGGTGTCACGAATCGCCGCCTTCGCTTCGACGGAAAGGTTTTCGCGACCGGCATAGGACACGACCACGACGGGAAACATCCAGAACGGTCCCGTGCTCGGCTCCTGCATGATCTCGATCACGCGGCGGTTGCAGTCCTCCACGTGCTCGCCGCGCTGCAGCAGCATCGCCAGCGCGGAGAGATCGAGCTTGGCCAAGTTGGTCGGATCATAGAGCTGCGCGATGCGCCAGTCGATGACCTCCTCGACCCGTTCGAGATATGCCGCGCGACGCTGGTCGGGCAACGCGATCGGGGTGCGATCAGGCGGCGGGGCTTCGAAGGACGGCTGGGCCGCGAGCGGCGCGAGGGTTGCCAGACTCAGAGCCCACCACGTCGAAACACGAAGAGACGAAAGGAATGAAAAGCGGATCATGGCGCGCATCGGGTCAGGGTTGCTGGCGGGGAACGGAGACGAAGTTGTGCACGAGCGAACCGGCGAGCTGATCGGTCTCCCAGGTGCGGCCGAAATCATCGGAATGGTAGAGCGCCTCCTTGAAAACGCTGGCGTAGAGCCGGCCGCGATTGGGATCGATGCCGACGCGATACACGCGCGGATTTTCCGGCAGCCCGGCGTCGCGGTTGGTCCACGTGCCGCCGCCGTCCTCGCTGGTCCAGATGCCGTCGGTCCAGCTCGCGATGGCGAGGCGGCGCGCGTCGGTCGGATCGCAGGCCACGTTGTAGATCGCGCTGGTGAGCGGCAGCCCGTCAATGCGTTGCCAGGTTTCGCCGCCATCGCGCGACGACCAGGCGCCGTGCGTGTCGGTGACGGCAAACCATTGCCGCGGATCGTGCGGCGATTGTTCGAGATCGTTGACCGTGGTCGCGGTGGGCAGCACGCGCCGCCAAACCGCGCCGGCGTCGTCGGTCAGATACACGCCGGTTTCGCAACCGGCCAGGACGCGGCCCGCGCGGGTGCGGTCGACTGAGATCGCCTGAGTGTATTTGCCACGTTCAGGCAGACCGTTTTCGCGGCGCTGCCAGGTTTGTCCTTGATCGGTGGATACGGCCACGCCGTCGGGCAACGCGAGATAGACCGTGTCCGGCGCGTGCGGATCGACCGCAACATCGCGGCCCTCGGTCATGTCCCAACTGTTGGTCATGCGCCAGGACTCGCCGCCATCGAGACTGCGCCAGATGCCGTTGAGCGAAGTCGTGTAGATGACGTCGCGATCACGCGGATCGAAGGCGAGCGCGTTGATCGTCGTGTCGTTGACGCCGAAGTGTTTCCACTCCGTGCCGGAGTCGTCGTGACGGAAGAGGCCGTTGACCGTCTCGATGCGCGAACCGATCACGTAATTGCGATTCACGTTGGCGCAGATGTAGAAGTCGTAGGCCGGTTGCGCCGCGCCGACCGCACCGGTGGCGGCAAGCGTGAGCAGCGCCAGCATCGGCGCAGGAAGCCGTCGAATGCGGTCGCGGCCGGATATGGAGTTGCGAAGTCGGGGTTCGGTCATTGCGTTCGAAAACATGAAGCTACGCATGGCATGGGGAATCGTTGCCGTTGGATTGGGTCTGGCGTGGGCCACGCAGGCCGCCGCCACTCCGGAAGAAAAACTGACGGAACTCGGACTCGAGCTCCCGGCCGTCTCGGCGCCGGTCGCCAACTACGTCTCGGTCGTGCGCAGCGGCGATCTGGTTTATCTCGCCGGGCACATTCCGCGCGACGCCGCGGGCAAGCCCATCACCGGCCGCGTGCCGTCGACGATGGATGTTGCCGGCGCGCGCGCCGCGGCCGAACGCACCGCGCTGGCGTTGGTCGCGACCTTGAAATCGGAAATCGGTGAGCTGTCGCGCGTGCGCCGCATCGTGCGCGTCGAGGGTTTCGTGGCCAGCGACGACGACTTCACCAGCCAACCGGCCGTGATCAACGGCTGCTCCGACCTGCTCGTCGCCCTTTTTGGTGACGCCGGTCGCCACACCCGCACCGCCATCGGCGTCAACACCCTGCCCCTCGGCGTGGTGGTTGAGATCGCCATGATCGTCGAAGTGGCGGACTGATCGCATCGTCGGCTCAGGCGGAACGCACTTCATGCGCCACCGCCTGCACCAGACGGTCCACTTCCGCACTGCTGTTGAAGAGATGGCAGGACACCCGCAGGGCATCGAGTCCCTGCTCGGAAACCGGCCGGCAGCGCAGTTTGTGTCCACCAAACAATTTGCCGAAGAGCTCGCGATAACCGATGCGCGGACTGCGAAAGGTAAGCATTGCCGCGTGCAGTTCCTCCGCTCGCGGCGTGAGGATTTCGATGTCGGGCAACGCATCCAAACCGTCGCGCAGTTGCCGCACGAGGGCGCGACCGTGCGCGGCGACGTGCTCGCGTCCGACCTGCTCCTGCCAGCGCACGGCCCCGGCCAGCCCCATGACCTTGGCTACATCGCGGGTGCCGTATTCGTAACGCACTGCGCTGGGCGTGAATTTCAATGCCCCCGGCAATACCTCCACGTCGCCCGAATAGGCGCCGACCAACGACGGCGTGACCTCATCCTGACGTTCGCGGCGCACCATCAGCACCCCGGTTTCACGCGGCGCGCCGAGCCACTTGTGACCGCTGGTGGCGTAGGAATCGCAACCGATTTCCCGCAGACTGAACGGGAACATGCCGGCCGACTGGGCGCCGTCGATGTGAAACCAAATTCCGCGTTCGTGGCAGAGACGCGCGATGGCCGCGACCGGCATGACCAGCCCGGTCGGGGCGGTCACATGCGACACCTGCACCACCCGCGTGCGGTCCGTCATCAATTCCTGGATACGCGCGAGGTTGCCTTCCGCCGATTCCGGATCGGGTTCGAACAACCGCACCGCCACGCCCCTACGCTGCGCCTGCAGCAGCCACGGAAACGAACCACCGGGATGCGCGTGCGATTCGAAGATCACCTCATCGCCCGGATTCAGTTCGAGCCCGCCGGCGATGATGCCGTTGCCTTCGGTCGCGTTGCGCACGAAGGCGACTTCATCGGCATCGCAACCCAGAAACGCCGCCAGCGTCGCGCGCGCCTCCTCGTAGCGTTCGTGGCCGGTTTCGACGTGCTGCTCCAACTGCGCCGCCACTTCGTCGACGACCTGCCGCACGTTGTCGACACACGGTCCGAGACCGCCGGTATTGAAATAATGTAGGCCCGCATCGATGCGGTAGGCCCGGCGCACCGCGGACCAGAACACGACATCATCGGGACCGGAACAGACTGGCAGTGCAGGCAAGGCACCTTCCGGAGCGGCGGCCCAAAGCCGGGCCGCGCCAAGGCCGATCGCTCCGGCGCCAAGGCGTTGCAAAAAGGACTTTCGACTCAAACTCATGACCGTTGGAAATGCAGCAGGTGATCGAGTTCCGTCTCGCTTCCCGGCGCCAGCGTCCACGGTTCCGCCCCATGCGGCGGAAAGGCCACCAGCGGATCGGCCGGACGCACAAACCACGGCACCTCGCCGGAAGCCGACTCAAAACGAATCCGCGTGCGGCGCAGCGAGCCGTCGTGCTGAGCATGCCATTCGAGCCATCGCGCCGACCGACCGTGCAACACCCCCGCATCACGACATCCGTCCGATCCTTCCACCCCGATGCGATCATCGCCGTGTTGATCGAGCAGACCGCGCGCTCCACGAAACTGCAGGCCGGTGTAATGCGATCCGGTCAGGCCGCCGAGACTGTGATAATTGTGACAGACGAGCGGTTGCGCGCCCGGGTTGTGCAGGCGGCTGAGCCAACGCAGCGACCAGCCATTTTCCGTCACGGCGGTGATGAGCGTGCGCTCTTCCTTCAACAGCACACGGTCACCGCGACGCGGGTCGCACCAGTTCAGATTTTGAATCAGATGCCCGGCTTCGCGCCGTTTCCAGCTCACGTGCCGCTGCACCCCGTGGTCATCGCGCCAGCGGTAGCCGTCTTCCGCCCGATGCGAGGGACCGCCCCAGAAGTTGACGCCGTCGACGGAGGTCAGCGTCAGGCTGAGCCCGTGATGCCAGGGATGATCGTTGGGCCGCCAATTGGTCAGAACGTCTCCATCAATTGAATACAGCGGATGCACATACGGCCGCGGCGATTCGTTGGCCGGCGTTTCCGGTTCGTAGTGATAGGTCCAGAGCGTTTCGCCCTCGGTCCGGACAATGCTCAGCTCGCCCGGAACGGTTTCACGCAGCTTCAATCCTTCGTTCATGCGCCTGCCCTTCCCTTGCCGCTCCAGCGGCCACCGGGCGCCTGATGCTGCGCGCCATCGGGCAGGATGATCACCATCGGCATGTCCGCGGGCGCCTGCACTTCGAGATGGAATTCACCGCCTTCAATGCGCCAGGTGACACGCACCGGGCCTCGCGGCGTGCAGACACTCCCCCGGGCCCAAGCCAGACCACAAGGACGCGGCTGCACCCGTAGCGCGGCGAAGCCCGGCGCGGTCGGTTGCATACCCAATACCTGATGCAAAAATTCGAGCACCGGATGCGCGCTCCACGCGTGGCAGAGCGAGCGCCAGTAGCTGTTTTCCTCCACGAACGTATCCAGCCCGAGATCCACCGATTCGTGCCATGGTCCCAGATAACGCGGCATCGTTTCGTAGGTGCCCAGCCGGCGCATGGCCTTGAAACTGGAATGCCAGGAAAAGAACGATCCCGGCGCGAGTTTTTCGTCATCGGGAAAACGCTCCCGCAACCGGGCGCAAGTCGCGTCATCGGCCGCGCCACAGGCCACCGCCCAGGCGTTGCCGTATTGGCTGACCTCCGGTCCGCCGGGACGATCGAAATACAGGCCTTCGCTCTCCGACCAGAAGGTCGCGTGCAAGGTGCGACGCAGTTGCGCAACGTCTGCGGTCAATACCTCCGCCTCGTCATCGCGTCCGAGCCAGCCACACATCTGCGCGACTTCGTCGAGCGCTTGAATATACTGCGCCGCGATGATGCAGGTCGGACCCGTGTCCGCGCCCGGCACCACGCCGCGCGGCCACCAAGGGCACCAGTCGGTGATGTTCCAATAAGGCAGTTTCGCCGGCAGACCGCTCGCATCGGCATGACGCCGAAACCAGTCCAGCACCGCGCGCATGCCGGGCAGCAGTTCGGTCACCAGCGCGAGATCGCCGCTGCACAATCCGTAGTCGCGCACCGCCGTGATCCAATGCAGCGACCACGACGGGATCACCTGCAGCAGGCGCGACGGATAACGGCTCTGGGTCAATCCGTCGGGCAGTCGCGACCAGTCGAAATGCAACAGCGCCTGCCGGCTCAGGCGATAGTCGCCGGTCGTCAGCATGCCGAGGTGCGACGTGATCATGGTGTCGCCGGCATACTGCATCTGCTCATAGTGCGGGCAGTCCTCGAAGGTTTCGTGCGAGCAGAGCTGCATCGTGCGCAGGCCCGCCTGCCAAAGCTTTTCCCAACGCGGCTCGGAACAGGCGAACTCCGCCTGCACCTCGTAGGGATAGGCCGAATACCGATGACGGACGGACCTGACCGTGAGCGGCGTAGTGCCGGTGCGAATACGCAGTCCGACAAAACGAAACGCCCGCCAGTGCAACGGCTCGAAAATGCCGCCCGGCGCCGCCGGGTGCCACACATCGCACCAGCCGTGAATCGTGCCACGGCGGTCGAAGGTCCAGCCGGTCTCAGCATCGGCAAAATGGGAAGCCAGGTTTTCCAACGGCTGTCGCCGGCCGATCATGGTTGCCCCGGGTGTGTCCCAGGGCAGCCGTAGCGCCTCGGCATAGGTCAGCCGGATTTCCGCGCCGTCGCCGCCGGCGATTTCAAGTTGTGGGTATCCCGTGGTGAGCAGGCCGGTGTCGAAAATCATTTCGACTTCCTGTCCGGCCGGAATTTCCACCGCCGCGGCGCCGGCATCGGCATCGAGCAGCACGCGCCAGGCGGCCGGCGTCTCGCCGCCGCCGGGGGCAAAGACATCCGCAAACGTTTCCGCCGCGCCTTCGGTCAGCGCCGGAATAATGCGCGGCAGCAGGCCGTAGGGACTGGTCGGATCGCGCCGTTCCTCGCGGCGTTCGGCCCGATACAACACCGTGGCCGGCGCCCAGTCGGCATCATCCATCGCCGCGTCACACCAATCGCGCGGCAAGGCGGCGTCCACCCGTTCCTCGAAATAGCCGTGATAGCCCTCGAAGCGGGTATTCAGATTTTGGAAACGATGCGCCCGGTCCACCGCCACCCGCCAGCCCGGCTCGCCGGTTTTAAGATCGATCACCCCGTCGGAGTGCGTGACGGCCCCTTCGAGCACAAATCCGCCCGCATAAGTCATGACCGAACACGGCGCGCCGAGATGGTGCGGCCGGTGCGCCACCCGCGACATGTCCAGCACCAGCGCGGCGACGACATTGGCTCCGGCACGCAAATGCGGCGCCAAGTCGTAGGTATCGTAAAAATGATGATGGATGTCGCCTTTGGCCGGCCCCCGACCGATCAAGGTCCCGTTGCAATACAGCAAATAGCGGCTGTCGGCCGAAACATGGATCGTCGCCGCCACGCCTGCCGTCGCCGGCAATTCGAAACGGCGGCGAAACCGCCGCACCTGATAATGCGAGGGCGAGGCCGCCGCAGTCGCCGGCACCGCATGAGTGGCCTCCTCCGACCAGATCCAGGAAGCGCAGGCGCCGCCGGAAAACGGCAGCGGGGCGACTGAAGGCGCGGCGGAAGTGGCAGGATCGGCGACGTTCACGAGAAAGAGAAGAGGGCGCGAACCCCGCCCGCGCCCGACCGGCACACGTGAGTCCGGTTCTGAAACAGCGCCACAGCAGGAGTCCGTGGGGAGCGTTATACGGGCTTGCAAGCGAGCGTGAACGCAAGCACGTTTTCACGATTTTTCATTCATTATTCACTGAAATTTCAATCCGCATCATGATTCCGAAGTTTTGCACCACCCTCTGGACCTTGGCTGCCTGCCCCAGCACCCCGTCGACCAAAACCTTTGAGCACCGCCTCGAAATGATGGCTGCCGCCGGATTCGATGGCATTCATGACAGCCTCGATCCTCAGCAGATCGCGGCCGCCCGCCAGTTCGGACTCAGTGTGATCGGGCGGATCGATGGTCGTTTCGAGGACAGTTGGCGAGACGGCCTCGCCGCCCAGATCGATGCCGGAGTGACCCTGTTCAACACCCACCTCGGACTGCATGATACGACGGTCGAAACGGCCGCCCGCCGCGCGGTCGAAATCCACGCCTACGCGACCGCTCACGGCGCCCGCGTGCAGACCGAAACCCATCGCGACACCGCCACCGAAACCCCCGAAAAATACGATGCGTTGCGCGCCCGTTTTTCCATTCTCACCGGCGAGCCGCTGCCAACGACCTGGGACTTCTCCCATTTCGCCGTGATGAAGCACCTCGCGCCGGAGGATTACACCGTGCGACTCCTGTCACCCTGGACCGCGGAAATCCAAGCCTCTCAACTCCTCCATTGCCGTCCCTTCAACGGCCACCACGCCCAGATTCCGGTCACCGCCGCCGACGACACCCTGACACCGGAATTCCGCACCTGGCTGGACTTCACCGCCGATCTGTTTCGCTGCTGGCGCGCCGGCCCCACCCCGCGCCCCCCGCTGTGGATCTGCCCCGAAATGGGCAGCACTCTCGGCTACCACCTCAGCACCCACCCGGCCCCCTGGCCCGAAGCCGTGCGCTGCCGCCAGGAACTACTCAAAACCTGGAACGCAAGCACCTGACAACAACGGGAAAGCACGATCGTTTCAGGAATATTTCTTGACGTTTCGCTATATTTTTCATTCTACTTTTTCTGAAATTTCATTCCGGTTTTCATAAAATGCTCATTGCCGAAATCGCCAAGCAAGCCCGCGTCTCCCCCTCGACGGTATCGCGAGCGATCAATCAGCCTGAAATCGTTGCCCCGGAGAGTCTGGAGCGGATTCGGGCGGTGATGCGCAAACACGATTACAAGCCGGCTCCGATCAATCGTCGCCGCGGCCCCAAGTCAAAGAAGCCGACCACGCTCAAGCTCGGCGTCTGGTTCGTCGGCGCCAAGGCCGACAATCCTTCGCTCAACTGGTTTCAGGAGCGCATGGCCGACCTGCGCCAAGGCGGCACCATGAACCGGGTCGACCTGAGCATGATCTTTTCGAACTCCCCGGCCGAGCTGCCCCGCGCGCTGACCGAAGACAAGCTCGACGGCGTGATTATTCAGGGCATGGCCCCCGCGCCCGGCGTGATGACGAAGCTGAAGCACATCCCCTGCGTGTGGTTCATGACCCGCCGCACCGATGATTTCCCCGGCGACTACGTCGAGCCGAACAACGAGGAAAACGGCCAGATCGCCGCCGAGTATCTCGCGCAAAAGGGCCACAAGTCCGTCGCCGTCCTCACCACCGATCCGAGCTACAGCGCCAATGTCCGCCGCGTGCGCGCCTTCATGGAGCGCGCCCGCGAACTCGGTCTGAAAGCCCACAGTATCCTTGGTGAGGACATCCCGGGCGTCAGCTATCTCGAAATCGCCCCGCTCAACAGCGAGACCGAGCAATTGGTCAAATGCCTGGTCAACCAGGACCCGCGCCCGACCGGCCTCTACATCCCGGTCGATCACTTTGCCGGCGCCTTTTTCCGCGCCCTGCGTTCGGCCGGCCTCCAGGCCCGGAAGGATTTCGACGTCATCCTGGGGAACTTCAACCCCATGATTTATAACAATTTGGAACACCACCCCGCCGCCATCGACATCAACCTGTCGACCCTCGTGCGCAAGGTCATCGACCAGCTGGTGTGGCGTATCGAAAACCGCGATTCCCCCGGGCGCATCGGCATCACGGTTTCCCCCACCCTGCGCCCCGCTTTTGACCATCCCTGAGCCTCCCCGGCTCACCCATCCCTTTTCCCTGTCCGCTT
>CBINJL010000060.1:0-9986 GCA_966250925.1 uncultured Opitutus sp.
GGCAGCTTCCACCTCTACGTCGCGCCGATCGCCTGGCCGGGCTGGGCCGGCTGGTCGACCCTGATCGTCTGTTTCGTCGTCAGCTACCTCACCACCACGTTTCTTGATACCGACTGGGCCGTGCAAATGTTCGGCGCCACCGACGGTGTATCCACATGGGAACGACAGAACTAGGAACAGGGCATCGGCGTCTTCACCATCACCGGCGCCGGCATCTTCTGGTTTCTCTTCTGCAAACGCTTCTACCGCGGCCTGCCCGAAGCCGAAAAGGAATCGATCGAAACGTTCTCGCGCAACCTGGACACGCCGGTCGACTACGCTCGCGAGGAAACCGCGCCGGCCACCGATGATCGTCAGGCCCGCCTGATGGGCCGGTTGTGCCAACCCTACGGCGCGATCGTCATCGCGATGGCGTTCATTCCCAATCCGGTGCTCGGTCGCCTCGCCTTCGTGTTCTGCGGCGCCACCGTCTTCATCATCGGCTGCCTGCTCGTGCGCCATTCGCGTGCACGACCGACTTCGTCATGAGCGTCGCGGCCTCACATTCGCTGCACGGGCAACTCGTCCTGCTGCCGCCCAATCGCGTCTGGCGCACCTATCCCGGCGGCGCCACTCTCGACCGTCTTGCCGGCTCCCTGCAGCCGACGGATTCCCACCTGGCCGAGGACTGGATCGCCTCCACCACCCTCGCCCGCAACGCCGGCCGCGACGATCCGCGCGAAGGCGTTTCCCGCGTCGAGATCGCCGGCACGCTGCACGATCTCGGCGCACTCGTCGCCGCCGATCCCGATTACTGGCTCGGCGCCGCCCACGTCGCTCGCCACGGGCTGACGTTGCAACCGCTGGTCAAGTTCCTCGATTCCGGCGTGCGCCTGCACCTCCAGTGTCACCCCACCCGCGAATTCGCCCGCGCCCGCCTCGGCGCCGCCCACGGCAAGACGGAGGCCTACCACATTCTGGCGATCCGCCCCGACACAGGTTCGCCCTACATCTACGCCGGCTTCCAACGCCCGCCGACGCGTGAACAATTCCGCCACTGGGTCGAGACGCAGGACATCGCCGCGCTGGAGTCCTGCTTTGATCGCATCTCTGTCCAACCCGGCGAAACCTGGCTGCTGCCCGGCGGCATGCCGCATGCACTCGGCCCCGGCGTATTCATGATTGAGATACAGGAGCCGTCGGACCTGGTCGCCCGCTTCGAATTCGAACGCGCCGGCTACGTGCTGCCCGAATCGGCGCGTTTCATGGACCGGGGCATCGATCTCGCCCTGGACATGCTCGACTTCACCGCCTGGCCGGCCGCGGAGGTGACGACGCGGTTCCGCTGTGCTCCCGCCGCCGCCGCAATTCTCACCCCGGGCGTGCGCCGCGAAACGCTCATCGGTCCTGATCGCACCGATTGTTTTCAGGTCTCGCGTCTGCGCCTCGATTCCGCCGCGGAAAAATCCGACACCACTTTTTCCATCAACATCGTCACCGCCGGCTCGATCACCGCCAAGGTCGGTGGTCACGCTTACTCACTCAAAACCTACGATAAATTTTTCTGTCCCGCCGGACTCGGTCCCGTCGCGCTGCATCCGCACGGCCCGGCCGAAATCCTGGAATGTTTTCCGCCTGCCTGATCATGCCTTCGCCACTTTCCGTCCTCCAATGTCTTTCCGCCAACGAGGAAAAAGACTTCCTGCCCGCTCCGCTCACCCATGAGTTGGCCCAACTCGCCTCGCCCTTGATCCGTGTCGATCCCGACGGACTCGACGAAAGCGCATGGGCCGAGCAACTCCACGCCGCCAATCCTGAGGTGCTGATCGCCTGCTGGCTCACGCCGCCTTTGCCCGAAACACTGCCGCCCGCGCTGCGTTATGTGTGTTATCTCGCCGGTTCGGTCAAAAAACTGGTGCCACGCCACCATATCGAAAACGGCCTGCGCGTCACCAACTGGGGCGGCTCGATCAGCCGCATCGTGGCCGAGGGCGCACTGGTTCACATCCTCACCTGCTTGCGCGGGTTGACCCACTGGACTGTCACCATGCATCGGGAAGGTTCATGGAAGACGCGCGACACCCGCACTGCCTCGCTCTTCGGACGCCGCGTCGGCCTGCGCGGCTACGGTCGCGTCGCCCATGAACTGATCGCCCTCTTGCAACCGTTCGGCTGCGACATCGGCGTGTTCGCTCCGGACTTCACCGCGGAAACCGCTCGCGCTGATGGACACCGCTGCATCCCCGATCTCGAAACTTTGATGCGCGATAACGATGTCGTGGTGGAACTCGCCCCACTCATCCCCGCCACCCACGGCTCCATCAAGGAACGCCACCTTCGGCTCCTGCGTCCCGGCAGCGTATTCGTCAACGTCGGGCGCGGCGCCACAGTCGACGAGGCCGCATTGCTCAAGGTCGCCCGTGAAGGGAATATCTTCGTCGGCCTCGATGTGTTCAGCGAAGAGCCGCTGCCCGCCGATTCCGGTTTTCGCGGCCTGTTGAACGTCGCGCTCTCTCCTCATCTCGCCGGCCCCACCACTGACCGCCGCGTCGATGCCGGCCGTCACGGTCTGGCCAATCTCGCCGCTTACGCCGCCGGGTTGCCGTTGCAGGGCGAAGTCACCCTCGAAGTTTACGATCGCTCCACCTGAGCCGACCGCCCTCCCGCTATGACCGTATCCGATTCTTCCCTACCCGCGGGCTATCGCCATGGTCAGGATGCCGTGCGTGGTCTCGTCGAGGCATTGGTCCCGCATCTGCATCCGGACGCCGCCGGCCTCCCGATGGAAGGCCCGGCCTCGACCAACCACGACGCCCAGGCTGACCGGCTCGAATCGTTTGCCCGGCCGCTGCTTCTCGCCGCCCACTGGCTGCAATCGGCCCCGCGCGCCGAGGATGCGGCGCTGCGCGCCAAGGTCGCGGACTGGTTTCGCAACGGCCTGCTGATCGGCTCCGATCCCGCGCATCCGGAGTATTGGGGACCCGATGCCAACTACCATCAGCATCACGTCGAGATCGGGTTGCTCTGCATCGCCCTCCAGATCGCCCGCGCCGAACTCTGGGAACCGTTGACCACCGCCCAACGTGATCAGGTCGCACGCTGGCTCGGGACCGCCCGCGGCAACGGCATCGTCAACAACAACCATTACTTCATGGGCGTCCACATCCTCGAGTTTCTCATCGCCGAGGGATACGGACGTCCGACGGACCGCGTGGTGGTGGACACGTTTCTCGACCGCCTCGAAGGCATGTATCGCGGCGGCGGGTGGTTTGAGGACGGCACCAACCAGGCCTACGATCATTACAACGCCTACGCCTTTCACTTTTACGGTCTGTGGTGGGCGCGGCTTCATGGCGCCGCCCAACCACAACGCGTCGTCCGCTGGCAGGAATGGGCGCGGCTGTTCGTGCGCGACTACGTGCACTTCTTCGCCGCCGACGGCTCACATCCGGCTTTCGGGCGCTCAATCTGTTACCGTTTCAACGCCATCAATGTCTTCGGCCTCGTCGCCGCCGACAACGTCACCGATCTGCCGCTCGGCCTGCTGCGCCGCCTGTGCACGCGCAACCTCGACTTCTTCCTGTCTCATCCCATCGCCCAGGCACAGGGATTCCTGTCCGTGGGCTGGCTCGATGAATTTCCGGAAATGGCCGAGCACTATACCTGCGCCGGCTCGCCTTACTGGGCCGCCAAGGGACTTTCGCCGCTGCTGCTGCCGCCGGAACATCCGTTCTGGCACGAGCCCGAACATCCGTTGCCCGCCGAACAAGACGACCACACGCATCTCATCCCTGTGGCCGGACTCGCCGTGCGCAGCGTCGACGGCGAGGTCGAGATCCTCAACGCCGGTTCACAGATCGCCATCACCCACGCGGACTTCGGCCCGGGAAAATGGAGCAAGACCGCCTACCGCACGGGCACCGATTTCACCATCGCCAAACCCTTCGGCTCCACGTGGACGATCGACTCGGCCCTCACCCTGCGCCTGCCCGACGGCCGCGCTTTCGGCCGCCACTCGACCGTGACGGTTGAAATGGAATCCGACCACATTCGCTACCTCTGGAACCTCGGCGTGAAACACGGTCAGGTAAACTGCACTGTCGACACGGCCGTCTGGTGGCGCGCGGGTTGGCTGCTGCAGGTGCACGCCCTCGAAAATCGTCAGCCCGCCACGCTCCGTCTCGGCGGCTACTCCCTCGATGCACGCGACCCTCACTCCCTTCGCATCGACGAATCCAGCCCCCACGCCACTGCCTGGCGCGACAACGCGCGCGGCACGGTCCTGCAACCATTGCTCGGCTTCTCCACCGGTGGCTGGGAAAAGCGTCTCGACGACACGTCACCGCGCACTCACCTGCGCGCGCCGTATCACCTTATCCCCTACACCGATACCGCAACCTTCGGCGCGCCCGCCGGTGAAGACCGTATTCTGGCCGCTCTCACCTGGACCGGTTCCAACCGCATCGAATCCGCCCCCTGGCAGATCGTCTCCGCCACCGCCGGCGCCTGGACCCTGCATCACCCCACTCTCGACGAGTGGTCTCTTCAACACCCCCTGCTCCCGAAAGTGTCACCATAATGGTTACACTTTTCCTGTCGCCATGACCGCCTCCCGCCTTCGTTCGATCTCGTTATTATTCCTGCTGCTGCTCGGCCTTGGCCGCGCGGACACTGATCCGCGGCAGCATGTGCCGGAGACCGGACCGCGCACCTGGGTGCTGGCCGCCGAGCGGGCGGCATTTCGCGCCTACTGCACCACCGGTGAGGGCGCCGCCGCGTTTGCCGCGATCAAGACCGACCTCGATCGCGACTACATGGACCTGCCACACCCCGAGGAACCGTTGACCTATGGTGATCCCGAGCCCCGCACCCGTGACACCTACAAGACCGACAAATGGCGCGATGTGCAGGATGTCGCCGGCCGCATTTCCGGCGTGGCCGAGGCCGCCACGCTCGCATGGCTGGTGACCGGCGAGCCGCGCTACCTCGCCAAAGCAAAGGAGTTTCTTCTCGGCAGCACCGACTGGCATTTCGATCCGGACTGGGAGTCGGGCAACGTGGTCGGCGCAACCGATGTGTATTACAACGACGAGGGCAACTTTCGCCTGTGGCGCAAACTGCCACTGATCTACGACCAGTTGCGCGACGAACTCACTGCGGAAGAAAAGACCCGCGTGCTCGCCCATTTCCGTGTGCGGGGTGAACGCACCGTCCGCTGGATTCGCGAGGCCCGCGTCGAACGCCTCAAGCGCAATTCGCTGATCGTCGAACCCGCCAGCCATCCGGTGCGCTTCATGGCCATGGTCGGGCAAACCGCGTTGGCCTTGTGGGATGATTTGCCGGAGCAGGCGCGCGACTGGTGGAACTTCGCCTACACGTTTTATCGCGACCAGTTCAGTCCGTTCGCCGGCGACGCCGGCGGCTGGGCCGAGGGCAACGCCTACTGGCGCGGCACCTTCGAACATGCGGCATTTCAAGATGCGTTGCTCACGATCAATGATCCGCTGGCCTACGCCTCGCCCTTCTGGCGCAACACCGGCTACTTCGCGGTCTACAACGTGCAACCCTATCTGCACACCACCTTCGGCGACGCCTCCAATGCCGGCCACTTCAACCTCGAACCCGCCATGGCCGACTACCTGACGCACCTCGCGCGCGTGCAGCAAAACGGCTACTACCTGAGCTACGCACGCCTGTGCACCGATCCGCGCGACCCGCCGTCACTGGCCGGCCTCGGCGAACTCAAGCGCAACTATCCGACCTCGGGAGAGTTTCTGGTGCGCAACTTCGCCGGCAGCCGTTTCGAACTGCCCGAGCCTCAGCCGCTCGCGGAACTGCCGCCGTACCGACATTTTGATGACGTCGGCTGGGTGTCGTTTCACTCCGCGCTGGGCGATCCCGCCAATGACATTCACATCACCTTCAAGAGCTCGCCCTACGGTTCGTTCAGCCACAGCCATCCCGACCAGAACAGTTTTATTCTCAACGCCTACGGCGAAGGACTCGCCATCAATTCGGCCAACCGCGAATTCCACCGCTCGCCCCACCACAAGGGCTGGACGTGGCAGACGATGTCGAAAAACGCCGTGCTGATCGACGGCCAGGGCCAGGCTCAGCAGGACAAAAACGCCACCGGTCGCATCACGCGGTTTGCCGTCGGCGACCGTTACGCCTGGACCACCGGCGACGCCACCGTGGCCTATCAAACCCAACAGCCCGACGGACGCCTCCAACGCGTGACCCGCGATCTCGTGTTCGTTGACCAACGCTACGTCGTCATCCGCGATCGCGTGGTCACCCGCGACGACGCCCGGCTATCCTGGCTGCTTCACGCCGAAACGGAACTGGCGTGGAACAACGAGCGCCGTCAGGCCACGATCAACGGGACGCAGGCTTCCCTCACCGCCAGCATCGTTTCACCACGCATCCGCTGGTCGGCCGACATCACCGACCGTTATCCGGTGCCGATTGACCCGCGCTATCAGTATTCAGATAACAACTACTGGGTCACGAGCAAGTGGCGCGACCACCTCCATCTGACGCTTGAGGCCAACGACGCCGGCACCGATCAAACCATTCACGCCGTGCTCTGGCCGGAGCCGGAGCTCGGTGGCGCCCGTCAACTCACCGCCGAACTCGATGCCGAAGGGCGTCTCGTCGTGCAGCGACCCGACGGCGGCACCGACACCATCACGCTCACCGACAACGCGCTGCGCATCGAGTGATCGCTCGCCTTCATGAACCGTCGCCGTTTCTTCATCTCTGCCCTCGCCGGTCTCGCCGCAACGCTTGTGGTTCACGCCGCCGATACCCCCACCGGGTATCCCGATGCGGAAACCTTCGTCTATCGTGACACCGCCCCCGAGCCGGTTCGCCTGCATGTGGTCAAACCCGCCGACTGGCAGCCCACCGATCGCCGCCCGGCCTACGTGCGTTTCTTCGGCGGCGGCTGGCGCCACGGCACGACCGATCAATCCATCGGCAACGCTCGCGCCGCCGCACGCCTCGGCCTGGTGGGCATCGCACCGGACTACCGCGTGTCGCAACGCTGGTCGGAGGCCGACGCCACGCATTCCGTCGCCGATGCGCGGCTCGCATTGCGCTGGATTCAGGAGCACGCCGACGAGCTCGGCATCGATCCCGCCCGCATCGTGGTGGCGGGAAGCTCCGCCGGCGCACATCTCGCGTTGTGGACCGCGATCACCATCTCTCCACCCGGATTGCCTGCCGAAGAGTCGCCACGCCTGCGGCCCGCCGCCCTCGTGCTGTCGTGTCCGCCCTCCGACACCACCGCCGCCTCCGGCGTGGGGAATGACCGTTTCAAAACCGCCACGCCCGACCGGTTTTCGCCACTGCAACAGCTCGACCCGAAAATGCCGCCGACTCTGCTCACCCACGGCGACGCCGACGAACTGGTGCCGCATGCGCAATCGATCGCGCTGCACGCCGCCCTCGTCGCCACCGGCAACACTTGCGAATTCCATACCGTCCCCGGCGGCGGCCACAACTACACCCGCGACGTGCCGGAATGGAAAAGCAAAGGCCCCGAACTCGAACGCGAGTTTCTGCGCCAACTCAATCTTCTGCCATGACCTCCCTTTCCTCCAAACTCGCCGGAAAACGCGCCCTCGTCACGGCCGGGGCGCAAGGCATCGGCCTCGCCATTGGCGAGGCGTTGCTCGAAGCCGGTTGCGATGTCTTCGTGCATTATCGCTCCAGCGCCGATGGCGCCCGCATTCTGGCTGAACGTGCGCAAAATCTCGGACGCACGTGCGGCGCTCTGGCGGCTGATCTGACGACCGCGACCGGCGCAAGCGATGTCGCCGAAGCCGCCGCCCGCACCCTCGGCGGCATCGACATACTCATCAACAACGCCGGCTCCCTCGTCGCGCGTCATGAGCTTGGTGAGATCGACGACGGATTCTGGAATCAGGTAATGGCCCTCAACGTGGACAGCATGATGCGGGTTACGCGCGCCGTCCTCCCGCATCTCACGCGTGCCGGCACCGAACGCGGCGGAGCGAGCATCGTGAACCTCGCCTCACTTGCCGGCCGCAAGGGTGGCCATCCCGGCTCACTCGCCTACTCGACCGCCAAGGGCGCCGTGCTCACCTTCACCCGCGCGCTGGCCAACGAGCTCGGCCCGCGCGGCATCCGGGTCAACGCCCTCGCGCCTGGTCTGATTCTCGGCACCTCGTTTCACAACACCCATACGACCGATGCCTCGGCCCGTGCCACCATCGCCGGCATCCCGCTCGGTCGCGCCGGCACCGCCGCCGACGTCGCCCGCGCCGTCGTGTATCTGGCGAGTGAATACGACGGTTTCATCACCGGCGCCACCCTCGACATCAACGGCGGCGCCTGGGCCGGCTGAAACCGAAAGGCCCGGCATTTTCCAATTCGCTTGCCGCCATTTTCAGCAGAGAGCGACCGATCTCGCAGACGACACTGCCGTGGGAAATAACTTAACCCAGGTATTTTCTCAGCACGCGCAGCGGCAGGGTTTCCAGGTCGAGCCAAGTCAGGAAAACAATGGTGCCGAACTCGCGGTCCAGCGAGGGTTCACCGCAGATCTTTGCGCCGATCGCCAGATACGCCGCCATCAGTTTGGGCACCGGCAGGGGCTCGCCTGCCGACTCCCCGCATGGCCATGCCGGCAGTGGACGGGTTTGCCAACGGGGTTCCACCAGATGCCGCCGCGCCAGCAGCGTGTAGGTGCCCAGACCGCCTGCCGCATCCTGCGAAGTGATCGAACTGCACCCCATGAGATACCGCGCCCCGTGCGATTTCGCGTAACGGGCGATGCCTTTCCAAAGCAGCCCCAACACCGTCTGGTTGCGATGGCCTTCCGCCACGCAAGCCCGGCCGAGTTCCAGGATGCGGTCGCGCGCCGGCTCCATCGGCGTGAGATCGAACTCCGTGCCGCTGTAGTAGCCATGATGCTGTGCCGCCCGCCGTCCAGTTTGCATGCGATAGGTGCCCAGCACTTCGCCGGAAATCCGATCCGTCACCAGCAGGTGATCACAGACGTCGTCAAAGCGGTCGCGGTCCCGGCCGCTGAAATACGAGTCCACCAGACCTTCGTGTAGTTCCAGGTTGAATACCGCAAAACGCAGCCGCTGCGCCGCCTCGACTTCCGCCGGCGTGGTCGCGAACCGCATGACGTAGCGGTCTGTTTCGACCGCAGGCAGGACGATGGTGGAATTCATGAGAGTCGGTGCCGACGCAGGAGTTTCACTACTTCTCCGAGGCGCCACACCCGGGCGCCGCGGCGACGGTTCTCCGCGCCGATGGAATAGGCCAGACGCCATTGTCTCGCGAGTGTTGTCCAGCCATGCCAGACGCCGTGGCGCGGATCGTAGATGCTCGTCGCTTCCGACGTCACGCCGTTGAGTTCGATAACCTTGAACCGGCCGGCCTGCATCTCCGTCACGCTGGCCGCGCGCAGATCGTAGCGTCCGAAACAAAATCCGGCATACGACCGACTCACGGCGTCGACCGCCTCGGTCAGTGTGGGCGTGAGCAGCGACATGCCGTCCAAAAACAACGCGCCGCGACAATGCGTGCCGAGTTCGCCCAACGTCACACGTTCTCCGGCCGCCGGCACTTCCGCCAGTCGCGCGGCATGCTGGCGCAGAAAGAACCGCGCCATCTCCACCGTCCGGGCATCAGCCAGAATCAGTCGTTCCAGCGAACTGCGGCCGTCGCCCGTCACGGCCACGAGACGTTTGTCGGTGATGGCAAAAATCCCGCCGTGCGCCACCGTCGGCCGCCGCACGTAAAACACTCCCCATTCGATGCCCGCGACGTAGGCCTGCGCCACGATCGCCGCCGGTTCATCGCGCAATGCCGCTTCGACCGCCGCCACATCGCGTGCGATCACCACGCCGCTGCCGCGTTCGCCGCGATCCGGTTTGAGCACGACGGGAAATGTCAGCCCGTTGTCCGCCATGAAGCGCTGCACCGCCGCCACGCGCGCCGCGACCGGGCCGGGCGCGATCACGGTC
>CBINJL010000061.1:0-9943 GCA_966250925.1 uncultured Opitutus sp.
GTGGGCCGGATGATTCTGCAGGCGCGGGCGGAGAAGGCGCTGCGCGAAGTCCTGATCATCGCGGCCGGACTCAGCATCCAGGATCCGCGTGAACGGCCGCTCGACAAACAGGCTGCGGCTGATGCCGCGCACCGGCGATTCACCCATCCCGATTCCGACTTTCTCACCCTGCTCGCGATCTGGGAAACGTTGCACGACGAATTCGACCGCCTGTCGCAGGCGAAAATGCGCCGCTGGTGCCGCGATCATTTTCTCAGCTACACCCGCATGCGCGAATGGCGCGACATTCACGGGCAGTTGCTCGACACCCTGCGCGATCGGCGCGACTTCAAACCCACCTCGGTCTGGGATGGACGGAACGAGGTCCGCGGTTCGACCGAGGAAGCCGCGGCGTTGCGTTTCGGACAGACGGCCTACCGTGCGATCCATCGCAGCATCCTCACCGGACTGCTGGGCAATCTCGCGGTGCGCGACGACGAAAAAGGCGGTTATCTCGCCACGCACAACCGCCGGGTGGCGATCTTTCCCGGTTCGGGGCTGTTCGTGCGCGAAGATCGCAAGGCGCGCGGCGGCAACCCGTCCAAGTCCGCGCCGAAACCGGCGGCCAAAGGCGCGCGCTGGCTGCTGGTGGCGGAGATCGTGGAAACCTCGCGGCTGTATGCTCGCACCTGCGCGCAGCTCGATCCGCGCTGGGCGCTCGATCTCGGCGCGCACCTGGTGACGGTTTCGCACAGCGAACCATTTTGGGATGAAGCCAAGGGCCGCGTGATGGTGCGTCAGCGCACGCGTCTGCACGGCCTCGAAATCGAAAGCAAGCCGGTCGGTTACGGCGCGATCGACGGTGAGGCGGCGACGGAAATTTTTATTCGGGAAGCCTTGGTCAACGACACCATCACGTGGCCGTTCGACTTCCTCGCGCACAATCGCCGGGTGCGCACGGCCCTTGAAAACGATCTCACCCGCACGCGACATCGCGGGGCGATGAATCTCGACGAAGCGGTGTTCGGGTTCTACGCCGACCGGCTTCTCGGCGCCGGTCATGTGGTGTCGGCGGTGGGCGAATTGATCGCGCTGGTGCGCGAACGCAAACCGCACGAGCCACGGTTTCTCGAATTTGACGCCGAGGATCTGCACAACCCCGAGGAAACGCCGATCGATGCCGGCGCTTTTCCGGAAGCGTTGCCGCTTGGCCAGGGCGTGCTGCCGTTGAACTACGTTTACAAACCCGGTGATGCCGAGGACGGCGTGACGCTTGAAGTCGATGTGGCGACCGCGGCTGACCTTGACGCGGCGGCGCTCGACTGGGCCGTGCCGGGCCATCTGGCAGCGAAGGTGGAGCATTATCTGAAAGCGCTGCCCAAGGAGCTGCGGCGCATCGTCATGCCGCTGACCGCGACGGCTCGGGCGCTGGTGCCGCAACTGGCGTCGCGCGATCGCTTGACCGGTCGGCGCGAAACGTTGCCGCAGGCGCTGGCGGCGCTGCTGGGCGAGCGTTTTCAACTGCGGCTTGATCCCGCGGTGTGGGCGGAGCGGCCGCTGCCGGATCACCTGCAGGTGCGCGTGCGGGTGCGGGACGAAACGGGCAATGAAGTCGTGGCCTCGCGCGATCTGACCGCGGTGCAGGCGGCGGTGGCGGCGCGGCAGCACGAAGCCAGTCGCACGGTGGCGAAGGATGCGCCGCGGCTCTGGCAACAGGCGCGGCAACGCTGGGAAACCGACGCGTTGTCGGAATGGAGCATCGGTGAACTGCCGGAAGTCGTTGAAATCGGCGAACAGGCGGGCGTGCCGTTGCGGGCGTATCCGATTTTTGATGACACGCGTGACGGCGTGAAGGTGCGGTTGTGCCGCACCCCGGAAGAAGCGGCGGCACGCGGTCCGGCCGGCCTGCGCGCGATGCTGGCGCAGGGATTGCGCTATGATCTGGCCTGGCTGGAAAAGGATCTGCGCGACCTGCGCGCGGTCGGCCCGGCGGCCAGCACGCTCGCGCCGGTGGCGGAGTTGCAGGCCGATGCGCTGGCCGGGCTCACGACCTGGCTGACCGATCCGGCGCGCTTACCGGTGCGGGACGGAGTGCGGACAAAACCGGCGTTTGACGCGGCGGTGGCGAAGAGTCGCGAAGCCATGCGCGGACTGGTGCCGCGGCTGGTGGACCGGGTGCGCGAGATTCTCGATCTGCGTCAGGACCTGTTGGTGCATCCCACGCCCTTTGCGGGCATGACGGCGGATCTGGATAGCCTGGTCAGCGCGCGATTCCTGCGCGAAATCGCGTATCCACAACTTCAACACGTCGTGCGTTACCTGCAGGCGATGAAGGTGCGGGCGGACCGCTGGTCGCAGAATCCGCCCAAGGATCGTGAACGGGCGGAGCAAATCGCGCCGTATGCGCGGGCCGTCGCCGCGGCGATGCGCAAGGATCGGACCGGTGGCGAGCGGTTGCGTTGGCTGGTGGAGGAGTTCCGCGTGAGCGTGTTCGCGCAACATCTCGGCACGGCCGAGCCGGTGTCACCGAAGAAACTGGATCAAGCGCTGGCCGAGCTGGGGGAAGGCCCGGCGGCGGCAATGCCGGAATCGAAATTGCCCGCACCGAAACCCAAGCCGATGGTGGTGGCGCCGCTGCCGGACAAAACCAAGGGCAAGCCGTTGAAGAGTCTGGATGCGTTGGGTGGATTGTTTCGGAAGCCGGGCGGGCGTTGACTCGTTCGTGGTCGGCGGCAACGTCGCGCGCTGATGAAACCCCTGCGGCGGTGCGCCGTTTTCCTTTTGCCGGCGATGGTCCTGCTGATGCAGTCCGGCTGTGCCGTGGTCGGGCTGGCTTCCGCTGGCGCGTCGACGGTGGGTCTGGCCAGCACGGCAGTGGTGCAGACGACGAAGGTGGCGACAAAAACAACGGTCGCGGGCGGCAAGGTCGTCGGGGCGGCGGTGACGGGAGGCGGACGCGTGGCGACGGCGGGAGTGGATTCCAGTTCGCGGGTTTCGGCGGCGACGGTGACGACGGCCGGCGATCTGACGGCGAGTTCCATCCGCGCTTTGGGCAAGCTCTCGCAGGCGGGGATGGTGACGTTTGTGGATTTGGCCAGCGGTCAGGTCGTGCGGGTGCCGTGGCGCGCGGGATTGAATGTGTATGGCGGCAGCGCGTTGGCGAATGTGCGGGTGGCGGAGCGCGCGCTCGCCGTCATTCGCGGCGGCAAGTTGGTGTATCAGACCGCGAAGGCGTTGGCGGAAGCGCGGGCTTTGCCGGTGAAGGCAGGGGACGTGATCCGGCTGGCGGATTTCGTGCGGTGAAAAGAGATGAACCGGCGACGGGCTGCGCTCGGTCTTCGTTCTCTTACTCGTTCTCGTTCTCCCGCCGCAGGCGGAACCCGCCTCGCCCAAAATCGGTTTCGAAGAACGAGAACGAGTAAGAGAACGAGAATGATGGTGGCGCGATGCAGGGGCTTTGCTCGTCGAAGCCCGGTTGCGGTGGGGTGGTGGATAAGTGCGGGCTGAAGCACCGCACTACGTATGACGAACCTTTAAGCGGGGAGATCCAGGCGCCAGCCTTTGGCGGTGTGACGGACTTTTAAGGGAGAACTGAAGGCCGCGGTGAGGTGGGCGGAGGTGAGGGTTTGGCGCAGTGGACCGGCGGCGACGCGGCGGCCGCGGGCGAGCAGGAGCGCGTGTGAAAAGCCGGCAGTGATTTCCTCGACGTGGTGGGTGACGAGCACCAGCGCCGGGCCGTTGGGATGGGCGGTGAGTTCATTGACGGCGGCGAGGAACGAAGCGCGGGCCACGGGATCGAGTCCGGCGCACGGTTCGTCGAGAATGAGCAGTTGTGGCCGGGCAGCGAGGGCGCGGGCAATCAGCACGCGTTGCCGCTCGCCTTGGGAAAGGTAGGCCCATTCGCGATGGGCGAGTTCAGCGATGCCGAGCTGGCGGAGCAGGGCGCGGGCGGCGCGGATATCAGCCGGAGTGGCTTCGCCCCAGAAATCGAGCTGGTCGTGGCGTCCGCTGATGACGGTTTCGAGCGCCGGTTCACCGCCGGGAATGTGAGCGTGCAGCGCAGACGAAACCAAACCGATGCGGCGCCGGATTTCCCGCCAATCCGTCGCGCCGTAGGTGGCGCCGAGCAGATGGATGTCGCCGGCGCTGGGCGTCAGAAAGCCGGTGAGGCTGCGCAACAACGACGTCTTGCCGCAGCCGTTTGGGCCCATGACGACCCAATGCTCGCCGGAGCGGATCAGCCAATCGAGACCGCGCAGCAGTGTTTTGCGACCGCGTTGAATGGTCAGGTTTTCGACATGAAGCAGGGCGGAGCGGGATTCGTCGGACATGGAAGGGCGCAGCCAAACGATCTGGATGGGCAATGGAAACCCGTAACCGGGTCGTGACGGCAAAATCGCTGGCCGCGGCGTGGTGGGCGATTAGGGTGCGAATCTTTCCTTTTCTCATGCTGGCCCGATTCGTTTTTCTTTTTGCCGCCGTCATCGCGGTCGCACTGCCCTCGTCGGCGGCGCAACCCTTTATCGTGGTGGTCTACAATACCGAGAATCTCCACGACGCCGACGGCGTGGCGGTTTACGATGATTATCAGCCGGAGTTCTACACACCGCGGCATCTCGCCACGAAGCTGGAAAACATTGCCCGGTTACTGGGCAAGTTTGGCGGCGGCGCGGGACCGGATGTGGTATTGTTGCAGGAGGTCGAAATCGACCAGACGCCGGATACGACGATAGATCCCGCGGCGTTTCTGACGGCGCATCGCGAGGAACGCTTCGATGCGCTGCTGGAGCGGGCGGCGGCGGGTGACGAGATGTTGCGCGGGGTGCCGGCGGAAGTGTGGTTGCTCAAGGCGTTGGCCGATCACGGCATCGGCGGGTATCACCTTGCGGTGGGCAGCGATGCGCCGGCGACGCCCGGAGAGGAAATGGGACGGGCGATCAAGTGCGTGACCTTGTCAAAGTTTCCCATCCGCGCGGTGCACGAGTATCCGATCGAATCGGCGCGCAACGTCCTGGAGACGGAACTGGAGGTCGGCGGCAACACGTTGCACGTCCTCAACACGCACTGGAAGTCGGGGGCGGGCGACGCGGCGCTTGAAACCGTGCGCATCCAGAATGCGACTGTGTTGCGCGCGCGGGTGGATGCGATTCTCGCGCAGGATGCGGCGGCCGACATCCTGATCGGCGGTGATTTTAATTCACACTACAATCAGCGTCCGCGCTACGCCGAGATGCCGCGCACCGCGGTCAACGACGTGTTGCAGGCGCAAGGCAGCGAACTCGCGCTGCAGTCCGGCGCGGCGGTGCTCTATGACTTGTGGTATGAACTCGAACCGGCCTTGCGCGGCAGCGACGTGTATCGCGGCGAGTGGGGCACACTGATGCATCTGGTGGTGTCGCGCGGACTCTATGACGGCGTGGGCACGCAGTATCTGGACAACTCGTTTCAGGTGGCGCGCGCGATCGGATTCAACGCCGATGCGGCGGGCGCGCCGGTGCGCTGGAGCAGCGGCGGACCGGGCGGCGGCGGGTTCTCCGATCACCTGCCGATTTACACGCAGTTTCGCGCCGTCGAGGCAGATGCGGACGGCGCCGCGCTCACCTTGGAAAACCCCAGCGACGAGACGCCGACCGCGGATGTGTGGCGGGTCAACTACGCGGCGGTCGATGTGAGCGCGGCGCTCGACCCGAAGACGTTGCCCGAAGGCAGCGATCTGCGCGACGGATCGTGGACGGGCAAACTGTTCAAGGTTTCGGGTATGGCGATGGCGGACGGTCGTGATCTGCGGGTGCGGGTGGCCGGAGCAATTTTTGATGTCTATGCTCCGGAACGGGCGGTGCACACGGCCTTGCTCGAACAACACGCCGAGAATCGACGATTCTCCTTTGTCGGCGAACTCGGCATCTACAAAGGCAGTTGGCAGTTCGTCGTGCGCGACATTACCTGGGTGCAGTGAAACCTCTCGTCGTTTACACCTACAAAAACTGTTCCACCTGCCGGAAGGCGACCCAGTGGCTTGCGGCCGCAGGCATCGCGTTCAGCGAAAAGCCGATTCGCGAAACGCCGCCGAGTCCGGCGGAACTCAAACGCATGCTGGCGCATCAGGACGGCAATCTGAAGAAACTCTTCAACACGTCGGGAGGCGATTATCGGGAGCAAAAGCTGGGTGAGCGTTTGCCCGGATTAAGCGAGGCGGAAGCGATCGCGCTGCTCGCTGCCAACGGCAATCTGGTGAAGCGCCCGTTCCTGCTCGGCGACGGCGTGGGCCTGGTCGGATTCAAGGCCGACGACTGGGCCGCGGCTTTGGGGTGAACGGCTGAGGGCGCGACAGCGGAGAGAAAGCGCGGGCTGAAGCACCGCGCTACGGGTTTTTGTCGGCCGCGTAGTGCGGTGCTTCAGCCCGCACTGTCCTGCCTCTCCAGCGTCACGGCTGGGAGACGACGAACCGGGCGTTCACTTTTCGGCCGGCACGAATTTCAGGGCGGCGCCGTTGATGCAGTAACGCAGGCCGGTGGGCTTGGGTCCGTCGGGAAACACATGGCCGAGATGGCCGCCGCAACGCGCGCAGAGATTTTCAATGCGAATCATGCCGTGGCTGGTGTCGCGTTGTTCGACGATGCGATCCTTGGCGATTGGTTGCCAAAAGCTCGGCCAGCCGCTGCCGGAATCGAATTTGGTCTGAGATGAAAACAAGGGAAGCTCGCAACCCGCGCAGACGAAGGTGCCGCGGCGTTTTTCTTTCAGCAGCGCGCTGCTGAAGGGATTTTCGGTGCCGCCATCGCGGAGCACGTGGCACTGCATCGAGGTTAACTGCTCGCGCCATTCGGCTTCGCTCTTTTCGACCGGAGCGACGGAAACGGCGTCGTTTTCGCCATCGGCCGGTGCGGCCAAGCCGCCGTTGAAAATCAGGAAACTACAGGCGAGGGCGGCAAGGATCAGACGTTTCATGGGCATGGGAGTATGACGCGACCGGCATTATTCCGACAAGTTCGCGGTCGCTCCGCGCGAGTGGTTTCACCCCTCCGACGGGTTGCGTGAAAACGCTTAGGCCGGGGCGCGCAACAATACCGAGGGCCGGCGACTTGTGTTTACGCCTGGGGTTTTCACCCTATATTTCATGAAGACGCAATGCTTCGGATTGACGATTCTGGCGCTCCTCCTCGCGGTCACGGTTCGGGCCGAGCAGCGGGTGGAGAGTCACACGTGGGAAGTCGCGCAGACGCCCATGATCAAGTTGGAAACGTTTCGCGGTTCAATTCGGGTCGAGCAAGGCGCGGCCGAGCAGGTCGTGGTCGTGCTCAAGGCGGAGGCATCCGGCCCCGAGGCGCAGCAGTGGCTGGAAAAGGTGCAGGTGGTGAAGCAGGCGTTCGGCGCCGGTCTCGCCATCGCGGTCAAACACGACAGCTCCGGCATCGAGGTCAATCTGGGGGGAGCGCCGGTGCGCACGGTCGATGTGATCGTGCGGGTGCCGCGAACCTGCAGTCTGGATGTGCGCAGCGAGAGTGGGTCGATCGAGATCGGGCACGACCTGATCGGTCGCGTGCGGGCGCGGGCGATCAGCGGCGATGTTTTTATCGGCCGGATCGACGGCGACATCGATGCGGAGACGCGATTTGGCAACGTGACTGTGGCGCGGGCCACCGGCAAACTCTCGGCGCGGAGTCTGAGCGGCGATGTGACGGTGGGCACGATCATGGGCGATGCGGTGCTGCGCACGGCCAACGGCAACATTGAGGTCATGTCGTCGCAGGGCGGGCTCGATGCCGAGGCGACGAGTGGCGACGTGGCGGCGGGATTTGCCCGGCGGATCGAGCGTGATGTGGCGATCAAGGCCAAGGTCGGCGACATCCGCGTGGCGGTCGATCCCGACACCGCGTTGCAATTGGATGCGCGGGTGAGCTGGGGCCAGATTCGTAGCGGGCTGGATTTCGAGCCGATGGCGCAAGCGGCGCTGGGGAAACACCGGTTGCAGGGCCTGCGCAACGGCGGCGGTCCGTTGCTCGCCCTCAACGCCAGCGGCGGCGACGTGCGCATCGACAGCGTGCCGACCTTTGAGGCGGAAATGTTCTGAGTCCGGATCGGGCTTTATAACCACGAAGCGACACGAAGAGGCACGAATCCCTGAGTCCCAAGGCGGGCTTCGCGGAGCTGGTCGCGGATTTGCGCCGCAAATGGCGGTGGCGTGACTTGCACGAACGGCGCCGGGCACCGTAATTCCCGGCATGCCCACCGCCTACGAGACCTTGCTGCAAAAACTCACCCGCGTGCACACGCTGGGCTCGATCGAGAGCCTGCTCGGTTGGGACGAGCAGGTGAACCTGCCTCCGCAGAGCGCCGACCAGCGCGCCGACCAAGCGGCGTTGCTGGCGGAGTTGCGGCACGCGGCGGCAGGCGAGGCGGGCCTGGGCGCAGTGCTGACGGAACTGGCGGGTGCGGCGGACACGTTGAATGACGATCAACGCGTCGTGGTGCGCGAGGCGCAACGCGACTTCGAACGGGTAGTGCGGCTGCCGGCCGAATTCGTCGCGGAACAGGCGCGACATGCGAGCGCCTCCTATCATGCGTGGAACCGGGCCCGGCCGGCCAACGATTTTGCCGGTTACGCGCCGTTCCTGGAAAAACATCTCGAACTCGCCCGGCGCGAAGCGGCGTATCAGGGCTGGGAAGACCGGCCCTACGACTACGCCATCGACAAACATGATCCGGGCTTCACGGCGGCGACGATCGCGCCGCTGTTTGCCGAACTGCAGGCAGGGCTGGTGCCGTTGGTGCGACGGATCGAAGCGTCGCCGGTGCGGCCCGCGCGCGGACGTTTGCAGGGCTTTCCGGTCGAGCGTCAGGCAACGTTCCTGCGCGAGGTGACCGAGAAGCTCGGGTTTGACTACGGGCGCGGTCGCATCGACATCTCGTCGCATCCGTTCTGTTCGGGTGACGGCGCGGACGTGCGTATGACGACGCGTTACGCGGCGGACGATCCGCTCAACTCGCTCTTCGGCGCGATCCACGAAACCGGTCACGGGTTGTATGAACAAGGCCTGCCCCTGGCCGATCACGCCACGGCGCTGGGGCAACACGCCGGCATGGCGATGCACGAATCGCAGAGTCGTTTGTGGGAAAACCAGGTCGGGCGAGGGCAGGCGTTCTGGGCCTGTTTCGAGCCGCGTTACCGGGAGTTGTTTCCTGAACAACTGACCGGCGTATCAACGGAGGAACTACACCTGGCGGTCAACGCCGTCTCGCCGACCCTGATCCGGGTCGACGCCGACGAAGTGCATTACAACCTGCACATCATCCTGCGCTTCGAAATGGAGCAGCGCCTCTTCGCCGGCGAGCTGACGGTGGCGGAGCTGCCGCAGGCGTGGAACGACCGTTGCGAGGCCCTGCTCGGCCGCCGGCCGGCCAATGATCGTGAAGGCGTGCTGCAGGACGTGCATTGGAGCGGCGGCGCGTTCGGCTATTTCCCGAGTTATTGCCTCGGCAACATGATCGCGGCGCAACTTTGGGCGACGGTGCGGTCGAAGCTCCCGGGGCTGGAGGAGGATTTTGCCCGCGGCGAATTTGGCCGGCTGCTCGGCTGGCTGCGCGAAAATGTTCACGCGCACGGTCGGCGGGAATCGGCGCTTACGCTGGTCGAGCGCGTCACCGGTGCACCGTTGTCGCCGCGTCCGCTGCTGGCGTATTTGGAAGACCGATACGCCGGCCTTTATCGCGTCTGAACGCCCGTTGTCATGGAACTGATCGATTCGCACACCCACCTGGATTCCTTTCATCGTCGCGGTGAACTCGCGGCCACGCTGGAACGCGCGCGCGCGGCCGACGTGACGACGCTGGTCACGGTGGGCACGGCCAGCGACGACTGGGCGCTCTACCGCGAACTCGCGACGACGCATCCGGGTGAGATTCATTTCACGGCCGGACTGCATCCCTGTTCGGTGGATGAGGAGTGGGAAAACGAACTCGCGCA
>CBINJL010000062.1:0-9901 GCA_966250925.1 uncultured Opitutus sp.
GATGCCCACCCCCGCTCCCGCCCACACCGACAGGCGCAGTCGAATCAGCCGATCCCAGACCTCCGGCTGTCGCGCCCACAGCCAGCCGAGACCGAACGCACCGCCATACAGGCCGACCATCCGCCACAAGGGCAGCAAGGATTGATCCGGGGTATCCACGCCCCAACGGTTCATGCCCTGCAACAGGGCCACCGTGGGCACCACCAACAACAGCCAGGCCCCGGGCGCCGTGCCGATCCAGCGCATCGCGGCATCCGCCCCACGCTGCACGGCCCGTCCAAATCCCCTCATCGCCGGCCAGATCGAACGCAACGTCAGCGCCAGACCGGTCACCAGCATCAGGTAGTAGAGAAACCACAGGTGGCTCTGCGTGAACCAACGAGCCGGATTTGTGCCCAAACTTTGGATACCCACCTTGAGCCCCTCCGCCACCGAGTAGTCTCCCCGCACACTGGCGATGCCCATGGTCCAGCCCGCCACGAGCAGGGGCTTGAACAGAAACCAGCCCACCACAAACGGCACGCCCAGTCGCACCGCACGGGATTTCAACACCGCGACCCCGCCCCGGCGCCGCACCACGCTTTGGGTCAGAAAACCTGCCAGCGCAAAAAACAACGCCATGCGGAACGAGTGACTGACGATGACGAAGTGCAGCACCGTCTGGCCGGTCGAAACATCCTGCACCGCCCAGCCGATGAAGATCGGCAGAAACGACAGGCTGGCGTGAAACACCACTCCCAGCAGCAGGGCGAATGCGCGGGCGGCATCGAGGTAATCAAGACGGACCGAAGCGGAGTCGCTCGGTTGGGAAAGCGTGGCGGACATCGGTGACTGGGCGTCGCAAGTTTTCGGATACAATGCCGATTCAGTAGAATCCCACTTCATCGACCTCGTAGGCGAAGGCCCCGGGTGCCATGCCGGCGGAGACCAGATTGACGCTGGTCACCGTCCCGGCATCGAGCGGAGTCTGCTCCGACCACGCGCGCGTCAACTTGGCGAATGGAATGCGCACTTCGACAAAGTCCTGCCCCGACCGGGCCAGCGGTGCACTGGCGTGAAAGTCAAAGTTCTGGATCTTCGCGCTGGCCTCCTGCACGGACAGCGACCCCTTGATCACGCGAACCTTGAGCCGCACCCCCGTGGCCGCGCTCACATCCTGCGGCGCCCCGTCGGCGGAAAGCAGCAACGGCACCGAAACAAAGCCCGGCATGCCGCGCCCGGGCGTGATTTCGCCGCTCACCTTCAACACACCGTCCGCCACCTGCTGTGTGGCCTGCGAACGCCCCCCTGCCTGCTCATCGGTGAAGAGCAGTCGGGCCGCGCCGCGACTGGTGTGATCGGCCGCCGAAAAATCATCGACCGTTTTTAATGCCGCCGTTTCAGCGCGAAGGCCCGATGCCACACCGGGAAAACAGGAAAGGAACAACCCCGCGAAGACCGTAAGAACGCGCGAGAGGACTGAGACACGAGAGAAGGAGTGCATGATGACGAAGCGGTTGGAGTGGATGCGGTCGGCGTCGTGCCATGACCGTTCATCAGGCAAGTGCCCGCTTCGTCACTGGGGGTGACAGGCTTTTTTTATTTTTCGCAATTTTCCTGCGGAGGCATCACCGCCCCGCTTCGCACTCGCCCTCCCTGCCACCCTCAGGCCGTCTCGCCGCCGAGTGCCTTGTCCAACCAGCGGCGCAGGCGCATGAGACCGTCGGTGCGGTCTTTGATCTCCGGCTTCATCGTCTCCAGCAACGCGATCGTGGTGGCCGCGTAATCGTGTCCGGTCGCGCTCATCAGCTTGGGCAGTTCAAACGGATTCATTTCCCCCTTGCGGATCATCGACCGCGCTTCGACTTCAAGTTCGTTGGTCGAGCCACCGGTCGCCCCCGGATCGCCCTTGCCCTTGGCAAAACCGCCCCCTTTGGCGCCGCCGCTCTTGCCGCCGGCACCGCCTGCGGATTCTTCGCCGCCGGCCGGTTCGGCATCGGCTTCGCCCGCCTTGCCCTCGCTCGAAGAACGTTCGGATTTGCCGCGCGGTTGCCGTTCGATGCCCGCCGGATACTCCTTGCCGTCGCGGCCGGTGACGCGCTCGGGCTTCTCAATCTGGCCGGTGGACACGAGCTGCTTGCGCACCGTGCGTAACAACTCATCGGATACACGGCAGACCTCGGCGAGGTAGGCATTGGAAAGATCGGGCCATTCGCGCAACGCGATCTCGGCCACATGGCGTTTGTCGGCATTGGTGCGGTAAAGGCCATTGGTAGAGTTGGCGCCGAGGGCGTGCTTGAGTGCATCGCTGCGACTGCCGGCCTGCACTTCGGCCTCGATGCCCTGCTGGTTGTTGCGCTTGGCGGCGAGATACCGATGGAAACCGTCGGCGAGCCAATACTTCGAACCGTCGTAATACACCGTGATGGGCGGAAACTCCGCCCCGTTCGCCATTTCCTCAGCGTAGCTTTCGATGGCGTCGTCGTTGGTGGCGACCCGGGTCTGGGTGCCACCGTAGATGTCGATCACGTTGAGCGCGAGAGTCTGGCGTTGGATGTCGGTGGGCATGGGAAAAAGGGCGCCGTTTCTGCGGTGCGTATCGGTTTGTCGCAACCGGAAACAGTCCGCCGCCGCGATGGAGGCGGGGCGGACAATTGGTTCCGATATTGCTAGATTTCGAAGCCGGCGACGACCAGGCGCAGCGCATCAAGGCGCAGGCGCGATTCACGGATGGCCGCCCCGGTTTTTTTGAGCTGGGTTTGGGCGAGTTTGATTTCGTCAGGCCGCACGTGGTCGTTGAGTTTCGACAGGTCAACGAGGCGCTGCAGATCGGCGCCGAGTTGGCGCTGCGCCGTCTGTTCGGCGTTCTGGCGCAAGGGCGTGGCGGCGAGCTCTGCCCGGTCGGTCGCGCCATCGACGAGATTTTTCAACAACTGAGCATTGAACTCGGGGCGTTCCAGAAACGGTTGAATCGGCACTTCGCGAATGAGATCGGCCAAGGTTGCCGCATCCCATTCCTCCGACAAATCGCGGCCGCGCAAATCGACCACCACCCGCACCGGCTGGGGCGGCAGGAATTGGTCCACGTGCCAGCGTGAATCGGCCACCGTTTCGAGCACGAACACTGCTTCGACGAAAATGTTCGGCTCATCCGCGTCAACCAGGCCGAACGACGTGGTGCCGGTGGGCGAATTGAGCAGCAGGTCCAGGGTGTCGGCCGTAAGCGGATGATCGGCGGAGATAAACCGAATGTCCTCGCGTGCAATCGCACGCCGCCGTTCGAACGTCGCCAGCATGCCTTCGCGCGGGATGGACGGAAAGCCCTCCACGTAGGCGTGATCGGCGTCGAGAAACACATCGCCTTCCTCGTGTTCCTTCATGCGCACACCGAAGTGATCGAACAATTCAGTGAGAATGCGGCGCAGCGCCAGATCCCGGTCGACTTCACGCACCTGCGCGATGACGGCATCGGCCACGGCGGGATCGAAAGAGTTCAGCTCCAGCAGACGGTCGCGTCCGCGGTGCATTTTTTCCAGCAACGTTTCGCGGAAGCGTTTGGTTTCCTTGATCAGCTTGTCGCGCTCCGCGGCCGTCGGTGCCTTGCCGCCGCCACCGTGGCGTATCGCCAGCGTGAGCACGCGCTCACGGAATTCCTGCACGAACTCATTGCCGCCATGCAGCGGACCGGAAAACGCATCGACCCCGCGGGCATACCAATCCAGCACGCAGGCCTCGGCGCTGCCCTCGATGCAGGGAACATGAATGTTGATCGTATCCGTTTGTCCGATACGATCAAGCCGGCCGATGCGTTGTTCCACCAGGCCCGGATTGAGCGGCAGATCAAAGAGCACCAGATGGTGGGCGAATTGGAAGTTGCGCCCTTCGCTCCCGATCTCGGAGCAGATCAGGAGCTGCGCGCCGTCGGGTTCGGCGAACCAAGCGGCGTTGCGGTCGCGCTGCACCAGCGGCAGGCCTTCGTGGAAAACGCCGGCCTTGGCGTTGAGCTTTTCGCGCAGCGCGGCTTCGATCGCCACGACCTTGCGCTGGGTGCGGCAGATGAGGAGGACCTTGCGCGCTGGCTCGGCCTGAAGAAATTCGGCCAGCCAGACGATGCGCGGATCGTCACGGAAGTTGTAACGGATCTCGCTGTCGCGGCCGGTTTCCTCGGCTTCGAGTTCGCGCGCGATGCGTTTGAGCAGCGTGGCATTGTCGCTCGGCAACACTGCCGGACACAGTTTGCGCGCCGGAAATCCGGTCATGGCCGCGCGCGTGTTGCGAAACACCACCCGACCCGTGCCGTGCTGATCGAGCAACGTGCCCAGCAATTCGTCGCGCGCGCCGGATGCGCCGGCATCCACCGCTTCGAGTCGGCGCAGCAACCCGTCGGGATCGCGGTCGAAGATGCGTTGCAAGGTCTTGCGATCGGCGGCGCTGATCGCCTCTTCGCCCACGATGCGATCGGCAATGGCGGCGACTTCGCCGTAACTTTCAGTTTCGGTGCGAAACGCGTCGAGATCGCTGTAGCGATGCGGATCAAGCAGACGCAGACGCGCGAAGTGACCTTCGAGACCAAGCTGCGTCGGCGTGGCGGTGAGCAGCAGCAGACCGCGCACCTTGCGCGCGAGCGCTTCGACCAGACGATACTCGGCGCTGATCTCCTCGGCCACCGGCGACCAGCCGAGGTGATGGGCCTCGTCGACCACCACCATGTCCCAGCCGGCGGCGACGATTTGTTCGAAGCGTTTCTCGTCACGGGCCGGAAACTCGACCGCGCACAACGCCAGTTGATGCGCCTGAAACGGATTGGTTTCGGCATCCGCGCCCGCCTCGTCGATACAGCGCGCCTCGTCGTAGATCGTGAACCACAGATTGAAGCGGCGCAGCAGCTCAACGAACCACTGGTGGGTGAGCGACTCGGGCACCAGAATCAGCGCGCGTTTCACTTTTCCCACCGTGAGCAGACGCTGGAGAATCAGACAGGCCTCGATGGTTTTGCCCAAACCCACCTCGTCGGCCAACAGCACGCGCGGGATCTGCCGCGAGGACACTTCGCGCAGGATGTAGTATTGATGCGGGATGAGTTCGAGTCGGCCGCCCAGAAATCCCCGCACCGGCGATGCGCGGAACTGCGCCTGCGCCTGCAAAGCCCGGCAGCGCAACGCAAACACCGCCGCCTCATCCGCCTGTCCCGCCAGCAATCGATCGAGTGGACCGGCCGCGCCCGCGACATCGGACACCGCATCTTCGCGCACGCGTTGTCCGCCGCCGCTGTAAACCAGCAGGCCGTCCTCGTCCTCGACGGTTTCGACCACAAAAACCGTGCCGGTGCGCGTGGCGACCTTTTGGCCTTCGCGAAATTGAACCCGGGTCAGCACGGACGTGCCCTGGGCATAGAGGCGCTGCTCGCCGGCAGCGGGAAAGGCGACGCCGATGCGACCGGCCTCCAGGCTCACCACCACCCCGAGCCCGAGCTCAGGTTCCGGCGCACTCACACAACGTTGTCCGATTCGATTTAGCGACACGCGCACACAACGAGCTCACTGCCGCCACAGTTTCAAAGCGAAACTGCGAAACGCCGCATTCGCCGCCTCGCTCAAGTTCATCCGTGCCCGTGACGATGCCCAATGCAATCATGCTGCGGCCCGAACATCACCCTTCGACCACCTGGCGCGGCAACCGTTATCATCCGCCCGAGGAACTGCGCGCCATCACCCATGCCCTGCATCGTGTGCAAACCGCTCACGATGCCGGACGCCTGCTGACTCCGTTCGAGGCGATGGCGCTCGCCGGTCCTGGCGCGGCAGGCAAGGACACGCTCTACAGCATCGCGCGGGACACCGGCTGGGAGGACGGCATCGACGTCGAAACCATCCTCGCCGAACTCGAACACCAGTTTCCCAATTACTGCTGAAACTAAATACCGCAGTTGCACCACCGATTGCACAGAAATCACCGCGTGAGAATCAGCCCAATCCGTCGCATCCGAATTCACCCGCGGGGTGAGCGTCGGCGCAGTTGTTGCAATTGCACTCCCCCTTTCTTTGCGCGCTTTGCGCACCTCTGCGCCCTTCGCGTTGAATATCAACTGCGGAATATAGGCTGAAACGCAGCGCGCGGCGTCAGTCCTGATTCCGTGGATGAAATTTCGCGTGATGATCAACCAGCCGCGTTTCCTCCACCGCGGTGTAGATCTGCGTCGTGCCGATGTTGGCGTGGCCGAGCATTTCCTGGATCGCGCGCAAATCCGCGCCGCCACCGAGCAGATGAGTCGCAAACGAGTGGCGCAGCAGATGCGGTTTGACCGGCTTGGTGACGCCGGCGCGGCGAGTGTAATCCTTGACCAGCACCCAGACCATCTTGCGTGAAATGGCGGTGCCGCGCTTGCTCAGGAACAACGCGCTGCCGGTGCGTTTCGTTTTCACGAAATGCGGCCGGCCCGACGCAAGGTAGTCCGCCACCGCCGTCGCCGCCGTCGCGCCGACCGGCACGACGCGTTCCTTGGCGCCTTTGCCGAAGACGCGCACGAAGCCGTGTTCGAGATCGATCTGCTGCAGCGAAAGGTCGCACAGCTCCGAAACCCGCAGTCCACTCGAATAAAACAATTCCAGGATCGCGCGATCGCGCAGGGCAAACTCGTCGCCGCCAGTCGGGGCGGCAAGAATGCGCTCGATCTCCTCCAGCGTGAGGGTGCCCGGCAGGCGCCGCCGCAGTTTCGGCCCTTCCACCAATTCCGTGAAGTCATCCGCGCGTTCGCTGTTGTGCACGAGATGGCGCGCCAGCATGCGCAACGCGGAAAGTTTGCGCGCCGCACTGGAAGCGGCGAGACCGCGGGCGGTGAGTTCCTGAGCCCAGGCCGCGGCATCGGACCGCGTTATCGTGCGCCAGTCGCGTCTACCACGAGCGGCGAAAAATCGTGCCGCCTGTTTTAAATCGTTTTCGTAGGCCTCGACCGTCTTGGCCGAGCGTCCGCGCTCCAGACTCAGCGACGCGCCGAAATCGGAAATGCTTTCCTCCAGGGCCGGAGGCAATGCGCTCTCTGTCATGGGAACCGACCGCATGGCCGCACCGTGCGCAGAGCGCGCCCGCGGAGCAAGCGTGCGCTGGGACTGAGCTTGACGGTCAGCGGCGACGACCGCCACCGCCGCCCGGACGCCGCTTCATGCCACCGGGAGGAGGCGTGCGCATGCGATAGGTGATGCGCGCCTTTTCCAAATCGTAAGGGCTCATCTCCATCTTCACCATGTCGCCGGCGGCGATCTTGATGAAGTGCTTGCGCAGCTTGCCGGAAATATGCGCCAGAACTTGGTGGCCGTTGGCCAGCTCCACTCTGAACATCGTGCCAGGAAGGACGGCAACGATCTTGCCCTCCACTTCGATCGAGTCTCCGTCAGGCATACGATTTGCCCGGGCGGGCGATGGTGTGATGTTCAGTCATGCAATAAAGTCGGGTGCGCAAAAGCCACTTGTAAGCCAAGGATGGCCCCGCTTAGTCAAGGCTTTACTCCAAACGCCTGTAGATGTCCGTCTCTTCACCGCACCCTCCGCCCTGTCCGTTCGAAAAACGCTTCCCGTCGGAATTGGTGCGCGACGACACCTATTTCATGAGTCTGGCCTACAACCGGGCCATCGACGCGTGGCGAGCGGACGAGGTGCCGATCGGCTGCGTGATCGCCCGCGACGGCGAGGTCATCGCCGCGGCCCACAACACGGTTGAACATGGCGACGACCCGACTGCACATGCAGAAATCCTCGCGTTGACCCAGGCCTCGCGTGCGGTCGGCGACTGGCGGCTGCAAGGCTGCACGCTTTACGTGACCAAGGAGCCGTGTCCGATGTGTTCGGGTGCGGTCATCATGGCGCGGATTCCTCGCGTGGTCTACGCCGTGCCCGACCCCAAGATGGGTTGCCTCGGCGGTGCCACCAACCTGAGCGCGTTGCCACGTGTGAATCATCGTTGCGAAATCACCGCCGGCGGGGTGTTGGAGGAGGAATGCCGCGACCTCATCCGCGCCTATTTCCGTCTCAAGCGGCTGCCTCCGGGCGACGCCACCCCGGAAAACGGTCCCGGCGATTGACGACGCGGCGAGCCGGCGGCACGTTGCCCCTTCCTTCGTTTTTCAACCCATAAGTTCAATCATATCATGGCTTACGAACTACCCGCCCTCCCCTACGCCGCCAACGCGCTCGAGCCCCACATCGACGCCCGCACGATGGAGATCCATCACGGCAAGCATCACCAGACTTACATCACCAACGCGAACAACCTGCTCAAGGACCACGCCGATCTCGCCGCGCTGCCGGTGGAGGAGTTGATCGCCGATCTCGGCAAGGTGCCGGAGGCCATCCGCGGCGGCGTGCGCAACAACGCCGGCGGCCACGCCAACCATTCCTTTTTCTGGACCATTCTCGGCGCAGGCAAAGGCGGCGCGCCCAAGGGCGAACTCGCCGCGGCGATCGACGCCAAGTTCGGTTCGTTTGATGCGTTCAAGGAAGCCTTCGCCAAGGCCGGCGCCACCCGCTTCGGCTCCGGCTGGGCCTGGCTCTACGTCGATGCCAACAAGCAGCTCGCGGTCGGCTCCACCGCCAACCAGAACAGCCCGCTGATGGGCGAAAAGGTCGCCGGCATCGGCGGCACGCCCGTCATCGGCCTCGATGTCTGGGAACACGCCTACTACCTCAACTACCAGAACAAGCGGCCCGACTACATTGCGGCCTTCTGGAATGTGGTCGACTGGGACAAGGCCGCGGCCAACTACGCCGCCGCCATCGCCTGAGCCCTGCGTTCAGTTTTCACGCCACGAAAAAGCCGTCCCGAATCTCGGGACGGCTTTTTCTTTTCTCCACCGGATCGATCGCGATGCCGATCAGGGCAACACCACCGCGGCCTGCGAAACGGAGCCGAGATTCGTCGGGCTGATACGGGTGGCCTTCTTGGTTTCCGTATCAAGAATCCAAATACTGCGCTGATTGGCCGAGCGGGCGGTGTAGAGCAGGTGACGCCCGTCGGCCAGCCAGACGGGTTCGACTGCATCCTGCGGCGCGTTGGACACCTGCTTGGCGGCGGCACGCGTTGCCATGTCGAACACGCCGATCTGGAGACCACGTCCGATGCGCATGGTGAAGGCGATCTTGTTGGGATCACCCGCGCTCCAATCCGGCTCGGTGCAATAGCGGCTGATGTTGGTCGGCAACCGGCTCGGTTGCCCGCCGCCGGTCGACATCACGTAGAGCTGCGGTCCGCCCGCCATGTCGGAAGTGAAGAGCAGTCGGCGGCCGTCGGGCGAAAAGACTGGCGAGGACTCGACGCCGCTGGTGCGGGTGCGGCGCGAGATGCTGCGACCATTGGAATTTGCAACGTAGATTTCCGGATTCCCTTCGCCGCTGAGCACCATCGCCACCTGCGAACCATCGGGACTGAAACGGGCACTTTGATTGGTGCCCTTGAGGCTCACAAAACTCGTGCGCTGCAGCGTGCGCATATCGATCTGAAAAATGTCCGCCGCGTTGGAGCGGTGGAAACTGGTGTAGAGCAGTTTCGAGCCGTCCGGCGACCAGCGCGGTGACAACGCCGAAGCGCGATCGTGGGTAAGCTGCCGAGCATCGCCGAAAAACAGATCGCTCACGCAGACCTCGGTGTTGCCCGTCGCCTGCGAAATGAAGGCGAGTTGCGACGCGAAAAATCCGCGCCCGCCACCGGTCTGCTGCACGGCAACGTCGGCGGCCTTGAGCAGGGCGTTGCGCAACGACGTGCCCGACACGGTTTGGCTGACGACCCGGGTCGAGCCGCGCGTCACATCGACCTGCACCCGATTGCCGGCGACGGCGGTGAAGCGGATGTCGAACAACGCATCGTTGCCGGCGCGGCGATAACGGCCGTGCACCTCGAAGGCGTAATTGGCCAGTTTGTCCAGGGCTTCCGGGG
>CBINJL010000063.1:0-9881 GCA_966250925.1 uncultured Opitutus sp.
GCCAGCTCGGCATCCCGGGACGCGATCTGCTCGACTATTCCCGCGACATCGCCGCCCAGAAACAGCTCTTCATTCTCGACGCCTGCCAGTCCGCCGGCGCTCTTAAACAGGTTGCCGTGCGCGGTGCCGTCGAGGAACGCGCGATCGCCCAGCTCGCCCGCTCCACCGGCACGCATTGGCTCACCGCCACCGGCAGCGAACAGTTCGCCGCCGAATTCGCCAGACTCGGTCACGGCGCCTTCACCCACGTCCTGCTCGAAGCGCTCAACGGCGCCGCCGATGCGGGCGACGGCATCGTGTCGGTCAACGAACTGAAAGCCTACCTCGAAGCCCGCGTGCCTGAACTCACCGCCGCCGAAAAAGGCGAAGCGCAGTATCCCGTGACCTACGGCTACGGCCAGGACTTCCCGCTTACGATTGTGCAACCCTGATCAAAGACGCTCCGCTTTCCCAGCCATCGCCGCGACCTCCGCTCCCTTCCGATGTCAGTTCCCTTCACCAGCAAAGCGTGGCTGCTCGACGGCCCGGTCGACAGCTTGCCCGGCGTGCTCGATTGCGATGGCGCCTGCCTGCGTTTTCTCGTCCTCGCCGCCGGCACTTTTCCCGCTGGGAAACTGGCCCGCCTGTTTGCCGCCCACGGTCGTGACCGCGCTAACGACGGGACGATCCCCTTCCCTGCCGAACTTTTTTCCGTGTCCCTCAGCGATATCCGCACCTGCCGGATGCCGTGGTATTATTTCAACGGCGGCCTGATCCTCGAATTCGCAGGTCTCGACGTGCGGTTCTCGTTTCTCCAACCGCAAAACACACTTTTCCCGACGGCGTGGAACGACGACGTTCGCGCGTGGATCGGCGGAGGCGACCGACCCGATGTTGCCGTCGCCGACGGTCGCGCCGCCGGCAAACGCTGGCGGGCCCTGCTCGCGCCCTGACTTCCCTTCTCCTCATGCTCATTCGCTACGCCTTTTCCGCGCTTCTCCTTCTCGGCGTCTGCCGCGTTTTCGCCCAGACCCCACCCGCTGACGATGCCGCCTACGGCCCCCCCATCGATGCGTTGCCCGGCCTCGGACTCGAATTCGACGAAGCGGCGTATCGCGCCGTGCCCTACAAGGCCCCCGTCACCGCCGAGACCTACGCCAACCTCCCCGCCGCGGCGTCGCTCGAACAATTCACACCCACGCCCGGCGATCAGGGACCGTATTCGACCTGCACCGCCTTCGCCGTCGCCTACCACATGCGCACCATGCTGTATGGTATTGAGAAAGGCATTACATCGCGTTCCCAACTCGACGGCACGGCCTTCTCCGCGAGTTTCGTTTACGAGCAGATCAAGGACCCGGCGACGGTGGACTGCAAAAACGGCACCAGCATGGTGCAGGCGCTGGAACTCCTCCGCACCACCGGTGTGCCACCGTCGAGTGTCGTCCCTTATCGCTGCGGCGCCGCGTTCGACACCACCGCCGTGCTCAAGGCCACCGAGTATCCCATCATCGACTACCAGATTCTGTTTTCAACCGACCTTGGTCCCGACGACCCGCTCAAAACCCTCGCGGTGAAGAAGTCCCTCGCCGAGGGCAGTCCGGTCGTGATCGGCATGATCGTGCATCAAAGTTTCTACCGCTCCGGCCCGGTCTGGCGACAGCTCGACTCCGACGTCGGTGCCACCGGCCAGCACGGCCGTCACGCCGTGGTCGTGGTCGGCTACGACGACCAGAAATTCGGCGGCGCTATGCGCGTGATGAACAGTTGGGGCACGGGCTGGGGCGACCGCGGCTTTGTCTGGATTCCCTACGCCGATTTCAACCGCAACGTCTTCATGGCCATGCAGGCCTACGGACGTCGTCCCGAGCGCAAACCCTATGGCGCCACCGCGGACAATCCCATCGGCGCGCTGCCGCCCCTGCTCGCCGGCGAAATCCATTTCGAGGAGCGCGACGGCACGGCCATGCCCGCCCGCCTGCTGCCGCCGTTGGCCGAAGGCGAAGTCCAGACGCGCTATCGCGGCTACCGCCTGGCCCGCGCCTATCCCTCCGGCACCCGCTTTCGATTCTTCGTCAAGACCTCCACCCAGGCCTACCTCTACGCCTTCGCCACCGACCTGACCGGAAAGATCACCCAAATCCTGCCTTTCGCCGACAACATGTCACCGCTGATCGGCCCCGACAGCACCATCGCCTTTCCTTCCGAACGCAAAGTCGTGCGCATGGACACCACTCCCGGCACCGACTACCTGCTCATGCTGTATTCGGAGGAGAAGCTCGACCTCGACGCCCTGATCGAAGCGATGAACGCCAACGACGGAACGCTCTCGTTGAAGATCCATCAGGCACTCGGTTCGCGCATCGTTGAAGATCATTTCATTCAAAAATTCTCCGACCGCATCGGCTTCAGCCTCACCGAAAAAACCCGCGGCACCGTCGTCCCCTTGATGATCGAAATCATCCACGACTGACCCGGCCACCCTCGCCCTTCGCCGCCCGTCCGCGCCCAGCCCTCGCCCCGTTTGTCACGTAATACGTGACAAACAGGCCGGCAGTTCCTGCCCCGCACAGGGCTACCACGTCGAATCGATTCCCTTGCGCCCGATGGTGGGTTGTTTTGTAGCCCTGTGCGGGAGCGCAGGGAACGGCGGTGTCGGCCTCTCCGTAAAGTCCCGCTGCTCCCGCAGCGGACTACACCGCTATAATACGCGACAAATGGATGATGACAGTGAGGGCGGGCGGGCACTCGCGGGCACACAAAAAAACGCCCGGAGCGCACAGGCTCCGGGCGTTGAAGGGAGAAGGGACTGTTATCGTCGGATCAGTTCAAGTCGTAGGCTTCGACCAGGACGATGCCGGTGCCGCCGGTGGCGCCTTCGACGACGACGGTGTAGCCGCCCGGAGGCAGGCGCACGAGCACGGCGGCGTCGAGCGAGGCGTCGGTGCGGAAAGCAAAGGCGCCGGCCGTCCCGAATGCGGCCTTCAACTCCGCCGTGCCGCCCCAGTTGTCGTTGCTCGCCACGGCGAAGTTCTGGCCCAGTGGCATGATGCGCAGACGCGGGTCGGTCATGGTGCCGGGCACATTGTAAGGCTCGCCGGCAATGGACGGTCCGACCACACGGATGAGCATGGTCTTGGCGCCGTCGCCTTCGATCACGAAGCCCGGAATCAGGGCATCGGTTCCCACGCCGGAGTAGCCGAGGGCGGAAACGTTGACGAGTTGCGCGGGCGAACCCAGCGGCTGCGGGTCGTAGATTTCGGCAATGGCAATGCCGGTCGCCGCTGCGGTCGTCGCCTGGATGCGCGCGGTGTAACCGCGGTTGCCCTGCGCATTCGGCAGCGCGAAATCAGCCAGCAACGCGGCATCGGCCGAACCTGCTTCGAGCGCAAACGCACCCACGCTGTTCGACGTGGTGGCGACGGCGGCGGCGTTGGCCGCGTCGGACCAATTGTCATTGCTCTGCACGGCGGCGGACGCGCCCTGCGGAATCACTTCGAGCTTGGGATTGGCCAGGGCGGCGTCGCCGAGGAACGGAGCAAGGCCCGGACCGACGCCGCGCACCAGCAGCGGCTTGGCGCCGTTGCCTCGGAGCACGAAGCCGGGGGTGAGCGACTGGCCGGCAATGATGCGGCCGCGGGTCGAGAGATTGGCCAGTCGGCTGGTGCCGCCGGTGGTGGTGAGCAGGGCTGCGTCGGAATCGACCGACTGGGTGCCGGCGGTCATGCGCACGAAGTAGGCGCCGCTCTGCGTCGCCGACACCGGCGAGACGGTCAACGCGGCGGAAATACCGCCCGCCACGGCGACCGGCTCAGCCATGCCCGAGCGGTAGTGATACCACTGATACGCGATCGGCTGGTCGCCGGCGATGGCGGTGACCTGGAAGGTGGCGCTGCCCCCGGCGGCGACGTCGACGCTGGCGGGTTGGCCGGTCACTTCCAGACCGCCGCCGAGGAAGGTGAAGGTCTGTTCGACCTGGTCTTCCCCCAGCGTGCTGGCGCGGACGGTGATCTGGACCGTGCCCGAGGCGTGCGTGGTGATGGCCAGCGTGCTGCCGGTGACCGCCACGGTGGCCACGGCGTTGTTGGAACTGGTGGCGGTAAAACTCAGCGCCGCTTCGTCCTCGGCCGAGACCGGATATTCCTCGATACGGAAAACGCGATTGATGACGGTGAAGTTGTTCACCGTGGGGACGCCGCCGGAGTAGAAACGCAGGGGGACGGCCGAATATCCGCCGCCGAGATTGAAGGTGTTGATCGTGGCGAGCAGGTCGACGATCTCCATGCCGCCGTCGAGCACTTCGCCAAAGACGCTGTAGCCGCCACCGTTGGCGGTGCCGAGGGTTTCGCTGTTGTCCGCGATGTTGAAATACCACTGCGAAGTGGCGCTGTTGACTTCCGTGGTGCGGGCCGCCGCCAATGTGCCGCGGGCGTTAGGCAGACTGTATTCCAAATTCACCGGGGCGAAGGTTTCCGCCAGCAAAGTGGGAAACGGCACCACCGCCTGGACGCCACCGCCCTGGATAATGCTCCAGTGGTCCGGATCCTCATCCGTGCTGAACTTGGCGCTGCGGTGCAGGATGCTGGCGTCGTAGAGACCGGCGTCGGTGTAGGCGAGGAAGTTGGCCACGTGATTCGGCGCGCTGTCCGGCCGCAGCATGACGTCAAAACTGCCGATGGCGGTGTCGAATCGCACCAATTGGCCGAGCACGCCGGTGAGTCCAAAATGTTCGGACAAGTCGATCGTGACCGCCGGGCGGCCGGCGTTGCCGGATTGCTGGCCGATGTTGGCCGTCACCGCCGGTTGAGGCGAGGCGGCGCGCGCGGCGGCACCGCCCAGGGCCAGAACGGCGGAAAGGAGCAGGGTTGTGATGGGTCGGGTCATGGAGCGCAAAAAGACCACGGTGGGCCGGGAATGTGCCCACGCCAAGGCCACAATTGGCCGCGGGCAGGCCGGGCGCATGGGGCGAGACCGAGTCCGTTGGTCCGCAGCAGCGGCGAGAACGAGAACGAGTAAGAGAACGAGAACGACGGCAGGCGACCGCAGGTCGTTCGCTCGGGCTGACTTACGGTGTGGTGATTTCCACCGACGACACGGTCAGTCGGGCGTTGAGCTGCGAGGGATCAGAACGGACCGCCTCCAGGACGAATTGCTCAATGCTGATGTAGGGCGCGCGCTGGGACAGCGCTTCGTAAAATGCGAGGAGGTTCGGCCACGACACCCGCCGCAGGTCGACGCCGACGGTGTGGACGGAAAACTGTGCGGTTTGTTCGGTCGGCTGCGCGTCGCTGCTCAGGTTGCCGGCGATGCCGGCTTTTCCGGCCAACGTGCTCAACTCAGCCGAAAGGCGCACGCTGTTGTAGGTGCGGGAGCTGTCGAGGTGTTCCACCGCGGCGGCGGCGGCCTGCTCGATCTCGATGCGGCGCTCCAGCCAGCGCGCCTGCTCGTCCAGGGTCGCGGCGGAGAGTTGCTGCGCGGTCAACTGAACCCGCAGACGATCGGCGACGCTGGAGCCCCAATACACGGCCGCGCCGACGAGAAACACCAGCAGCAGCAGTTTTTCGCGGGCAACTTTGCCCATAAACCAGGCTCTCATGACGACACCTCCCCGGCCTTCGGCGACAGACCCGCCAGCGGTTCGGGCGCCGATACATCGAAGGCGTCCTCGGTGAAGTTGACCAGCAGGCGCAGAGTCGAACGCGAGCGATCGGTATTCAGATTAAGCATACGCACGTCCTGCGTCCCGGGCAGCGCCTTGAGGGCGTTGATGTAAACATCGATGTCCGGCGGGCTGTCGGTCTCGGCTTCGATTTCCAACGAATAAAGTCCCGTCGCGGTGGTGCGACGGAAGACGATTGATTCCGGCCGCGGACCGTCCACTAGCGCGATCATCTCAAACGGCTTCAGGCGCCGCGTGCGCAACTCCTCGATGCGACTGGCGAGCCGGTGGGCGGTCTCGATTTCGCTGACGACCGGCGTCTGCGCCGCGATCTGCCGCAGTTGCGTTTTCTGCCACGCCGCGAGGCCGAGCAGGGTCAGCTCCGTGAGGCCCGACAACAGCAGCACCGCGACGGCCGCCACCACCGCCCGCCACATCCAGGCATCGCGCACCCGTGCCCGCCGACGCGCGCTCAACTCGCCCTGATCACGCACGTCGAGCGTCTGCGCGTCGTCGAGCGTCAGTTCGATCCGTTCGCCGTCGCGCACGATGACGATCTCGTCATCGCCGGGCTGGCCGGCCTCGACTTCCACGCCGGTGAGATCGACCACCTTGCGGCTGCCACCGCTTGATTTGATCAGTTGTTCCCGGGCCGCGGCGAACTCCCGCTCCTCCGCCTCTTCGGGCAACTCCACCGCGCGCACCGTCACCGGCACGCCGGAATCGTCATCGAAATGCAACGCGGTCAACCCTTCGGCGCTGCGCACCAGCACGGTGGTCGCCGGTTCGGGCGCCTTGCCCGCCAGCACCGCGCCAAAACGCGGCGCGACCCAGTCGGCCTCGCCCCAATTCTCCGTTTCCTCCGGCGCGAAACGCTTGCGGTAGGCGGCAAAAATCAGCGCGCGTCCACAGCCGGGGCGCGTCCAGTGGCCCCAATACAGTTGCCCGATTGGAAACGGTGCGACGGCTTCGAGCGCGAGTTCGAGCTGATCGCGCACGCTGCCCGCCTCGGCATCGGAACTCAGCGGCACGGCCCGCACAAAAAAGCGCGCATCAGGCAACAGCTCCACATGACGCGGCCGGGTGCTGAGCGCAGGAAATCGGGAGGACAAAGAAGGCATGCTACAGGCGGGTAAGCTGCGGGATCTCGGCCGCCGGCTCGGAGGCATCAATCTCGCGAATCTCTAGAAGTGTAAAGGGATACTCCAAACTCATTTGATCGGACTCGGCGTTTTCGGCCACGGCGCGGGCGGCCGCCGACTGCGGCTTATCGGTCGACGATGCCGAGGTCGCGGACTCATCGCCCGCATCGCTTTGAGAGGACGACGCCTCGTCGTCGGCGGTGGTTTCATCGCTCTCCTCATCCTTTTGCGGGATCGGATCGCTGCGCACCAGACTGGCGCTGCCATCGGGCGAGATCACCACGCTCAACCGGTAAACCGACGGTCCCTGCGTCACCGTAACGCGGATACGCAGTGCCGCGATTTCGGTGCCGAATTCCGCCGTGCCGGCCTGCTCGCCCAGGATCGCCTTCATCTCGTCGGTGCTCGTGAAATAACCAGGGCCGTTGCCCTGATACATCCCGGCGCCCGCACGGTAATCATCAATCAGATCCTGCTGGCGTTCATCGAGCCGACCGACCGCGCCGAGCAGCCAGCCGGGCGCGCTGTTGGCGTTGATGGATCTGAAATTCAGCAACGACACCGCCGCGATGAAACGCCGTCCGCGATCATTCGGATAACCGTTTTCATCAAAAAACGCTTCGCGGATGACGTCGATGGCCTGTAACTCCGCAAACGACAGCAGCGGACGCCCCGGCGGCACAAACGCCAGCGGCGCGCGTTCGTAATCCTCCGGCCGCGGCGCGTCGAAGGTCTCCGGCGTGTAGTCTTCCTCCATCCAACCTATCAGTGCGTCGGCCCAGAGTTTGGCGTCGTGCTCGGGTTCGTCCCAGGAGGAAAAGAGATCGAACAGGTTTTGGAAGTTGAGCCGTGCGACCGAGAGTTTGCCGCTCTCGTCTTCGAACTCGACCTTCACCTCGCGGCCTTCGCCAGGCTCGTAGCCGGCCCACTCCAACGGATCCTGCCAGCCCTCGGCCGGACTGTGCAATCCGCCCAGCACTTCCTTGAAATCGACCAGGACGGCGAGCGTGGTTTCGAGCGCGGAGTAGGCTTCCTGCCGCAGGCGGAGACGATCGGCGTCGCGCACGTGCACGATCAAATCCGTGCTGGCGCGTTCCATGAACAACAGCAACGCGGTGGTCGCAAACGTTAGCGTCAGGAGCACGATGACGAGAATCGATCCGCGGGCGCGGCGCGGGACCGGACGATGTTGACGGCGGATCGACGACATCAGAATGGCGGCAGGCCCTCGCCGAAGACCGGCAACGGGACAATTTTTTCCAGCGACTCGTCGCGATAAGTGAAAGTCAGGCGCAGACGCGACGGTGTTTCCAATTCGCGATCATCGCCCGTGCGCAGGGTGTCCTCGGTTTCCCAACGCGAAAAATCTTCGTCGTAGTAATCGTAGGCGAGCTTCGTCACCAACGGCGAGATGAGCAGCGAGCGGGGCGGATCATCATGGAAATCCTCCTCCAACGCCGACTGCCAATGCAGCACCAGCCCTTCGCGCGGCTTCACTTCGAGAGCGCACCAGACATTGGGCAACGGCCGCTCCGGCCAGGCGAGGATGCGGCTGCCTTCGCGCAGGCCAAACGTGACCAGCCGCTCGCGTCGCCCGGCCTCGACCGTGACTTCGTCGGCCTGCACCGCCGCCACGTCCTGGCCCACCGCCGGCGGCAGCGCGGCGCGGCGCAGTTCCAGCTCCAGAAACCGCGTGACGGCCCGCGCGTGTTGATCGAACAAACGCCAGTCGCGGCCGCGGCCCCACAGTTCCGACATCGAGAACACGAACGAATTGAGTCCGAGCAACACCGCCGCGACCAGCGCCAGCGCGACCATCAGTTCCAGCAAGGTGAAGCCACGCCGCGACCGGCGGGCGCGCCGCAAACTGCGCCAGGTTGCGACGGACCGCGATCCGTTGCGCCCGCCGCTCATCGCCGCGCCTCCCGTCCACGCAAATACTCCTCGATGCGATTACGCGACTCCTCGCGCCGCAACTCGCGTTCGTTGTCCTCCGACCACGTGGGCCGCAGCATCCGGAAACGTTCCTGCACCACCCGTTCCGTTTCCGTCTGGTCGCCGGCGACGATGACCTCGAACTGCACATCGAACAGGTCCGCGATGTCGGTCGGCTCGATCGTGGCCCGCCAACGCACCTCGCGGCCGGCGGCGTTTTCAAACGAATCGCCCTCCTCCGCCTGCTCCCGGTCCGGTTCGCGAAACAGAATCTCACGGGCAAACTGCACATCGGCGTCGACGCGCGTCGCCTCCTCGGCGTGTTCGTAACCGAGCAACACGTTGACGTAGGCCGCGCCGAGCACGATGGCCGACAGCGCCACGATCGCCAAGGCGGCGAGGACCTCGATCAGCGTGAAGGCACGGATGCGGGTTTTCATCGGCGGTGAGGGCGGCACGACTCAGCCGGCGGTGTCCGGACGCAGCATCGGCGCACACGTCCACGGATCGATTTCGAGCACCAGCGGCGCCTCGATCCCAGTCCGCAATTGAATGCGAAAGGGCGTGCAGGTGCCGTCGCCGTAAAAGGTGACGTAGCTGAGCGGATTGGCTTCGAGCAAAACGCCACCAACCAGAATCGAACGCTCGCCCCGCGCCATGCCGAGAAACTCCAGTTCGAGTTTTTTGCCCAAGTCCTTCGGCACCGGATACGCCACCGCGCCCTGCGGAGTCGAGGCGCGGAAAACCTGTTCGTCGTTGTCAAAACTCAACCGCACTTCGGTCTCGTGACGCAGGGCGTATTTGCGGGCCTCGCCGATGGCAGTCCACACCACGTCCTCCGGACGTTCGGCTCGTTTCACCATGACCTGAGAAGCGCCGACCGCGAGGACGGCGACGAGCAGACCGATGAGACCGATGACGGCCAGAATCTCCAGCAGCGTAAACGCGCGCACGCGGTGGCGTCGGCGGTGCTCAGGCGGCCTGGGTCGTGGCGGCGCGCAGCTCCCGGAAATCGTCATGACGAGGATCGGCGGCAACCCGCGCGGCGCTTATTGCCAGTTGCCGATGTCGTCCTCCGTGCCCGCCTGCATGTCGGGCCCCTTGGAGAAGAGGTCATAACCGCTCTTGTTGCGCTCGCCGGGGAAACGATACTGGTAGGGCTGCTG
>CBINJL010000064.1:0-9861 GCA_966250925.1 uncultured Opitutus sp.
TGGAAACTCGGCCAACGCTCCACCGGCCTGCTGTTCTCCGCCGGCACGTTCTCGCAAAAGATCGGCTGGTCGATCGGTCCGGCCATGTCGCTCATGCTGCTCAACTACTTCGGCTTCGTGGCCAATCAGGATCAGTCGCCCGAAACGATCGAGGGCCTGCGCCTGATCATGAGCTGGATTCCCGCCGGCTTCGCCATTCTCGCCGGCCTGGCCGTGTTCCTCTATCCGATCTCGCCCAAGGTCGAGGCGGAGATGGAAACCGCCATGGCGGCCAGTCGCAACGGCGGCTGAACGGCCGCGCGTCGCGGCGCATTCAACTGTCGGGCGGCGACGACTCCGGCGCCGTCCGATACAACTCCCCGAGCTGGCGGAACAACGCTTCCAGCGCCGCGTAATACTGGTCTGCGGCCAACTCGGATTTGCGCTGGCGCAACGTTTCCAAAGTGGCCTCCAACTGATCCCGCGTTTCGCGTTGCTCGGCCGTCAGCGCGACTTGATCGGCGGCGGGTAGCAGCGCGAGCAAGCGCGCCCGTCCGCCATCGGGCCGTGCAGCCGCATCGCGGGTGTCGCGGACCACACGGGTGCCGTGGAAAAAGTCGTAGGGCGTGCCGCGCCCGTCGCCATTGTCGTCAATGATGGCGTGTTCGGTGGCGAGTCGGTCGTGCTCCGTGTAAAACGCCTGCACTTGATTGGACGCCGTCACGAAAGCCTCGAGCACGGAGGTCTGGCCATCGCGATCGATGTCGGCCGCCGGATCAGTCACGGACCGGGCAAACTGTCGGCCGAAGCGGGCGAAGTTGACTTCATTGCCGCTTTCCGTGGCCGCGACAATGATCCGATCTTCCCGCGATAGCGCCGTGACGAAGGGCGCACTGGCCGAGCCGCCGTGCACGAAGACCAGCGGAGTTTTCCAGTCGAGTAGCCAGGTCGCGAGTTCCGCCGCGGAGACATCGGGGCCGGGCAAATTGAGGCGCGCCACCTGACCGTCGTAGGTGCCATGGCCGACATACACGATCCAAGTGGTTTCATTTTCGCCGGTTGATGCATCCGGTGTATCGAGATTTTCACTACCGAAATCCTTGGCATTCTCCGCGATCCATTGCTGCAGCCGCTCGCGCGCCGATGCCTCGCCGGTTCCATCAATGAGCGACACCGCCATGCGGGCCTTGGCGGCGTTTTCCTGCCAGGTCGCGACCGTGGCCGCAAAACCTTCGGCATAGGCGGGTTCGCCGGGGGCGCCCACCAACAGCAACAGTTTGTCCGCGCGGGCGGCGGTCGTGAGGACGCCCAGCGCCAGAGCGGACTTTGCGCTGAGGCGGATCAGTTTGCGCAGGCGGCGACGTAGTTTCACGGCAATCCTTTCCATCGTCGCCAGACCCATTCGGCGAGAAAACAACCCAGCACCAGCAGGAAGACCCACGGGCTGTGCCACAGCGCCTGGGCCCGCGTTTCGGTAATCGGTGCGGGCGCCTGCACGAGGCGGGAAGCGAGTGCATTTAATGCCGCTGTGTCCCGCAGTGCGGTCACGCTCCCGCCGCTTTCGCGAGCCATGCGGGTGAACAATTCCACGTTGGGTTCCAGCGCCGCAAATTCCGCCGCCAGCGGATCATGCACCCAGCCGCCAGAATCCTGTCCGATCGACTTTCCGGCCCGATCGGTGGCGATCGCCGTGACGCGATAACCGCCGGGCTCGCGCGCGGTGAAGCGCGCTTCGTAGCGGCCCACGACCTCGGCCACCGGTTCGGCGAGAATCTGCGCGCTGGTGAACACCGGCGTGGACGCCGTCGAAGCCTGTTCCGCACCCGACTCCAGTCTTTCAACGGTCAGAACGACCCGGGCGAGATCGAGCGGGCGATGCTCTTCGTCCTTCACGTCGACCTGCAGCACCACGTCGGGAGCGGATTCGACGTCACTGCGAATCCGCAACTGCACGCGTTCCGGCACGTCGGTGACGAGCCACCGCGTCAGTTGGCGCCAGAAGCGGGCGAGATCCTCGCGGGCGCCGCCATCGACCATGCCCCAGCGCCAAAGATCGCCGACTGCCAGCACCGCCACGCGGCCGGAACCGAAGCGTTGTGCAGCCAGTCCGGGAAACGTGGTGCCGGCGTCGTCAGTGAGGGTGGCGAGCAGTGTCGCGCCGGGTTTGATCGACGCGATGCCGTTGCCCACTAGAAACGCCGGCATGGCTGCGAGTCGGTCGCGCTCGTCCGCGGCATTGGGGCGCACCCGCGCCCAGGGCTCGAGCCAGCCTTCGCGGGTGAGTTCCCAACGGAGATCGCCTTGCGGCGCGCCAGCGTTTTGGCGATCGAGATAGACGGGCAGGGCGGACGCGAGCGAGGACGCCGCATACCCCCCGCTGCCGAGTGTATCGATGCCACCGAGCATGAGCAGGCCGCCACCGCGTTCGGAGACGAATCGACGCAGCAGCAGTTGTTGGGCGGAAGTGAAAAACTCCGCCTCCACATCATCGAGGATGACCGCGTCGTAGCTGAACAACTCGGTCGCATCGCGGGGAAATCCATTGCGCAACTCCTCCTCGCTGCGGGTGTTGATCCGCGTCAGCACCGGCTCGTCGTAACGCGGCGCCGCGTCGCCTTCGCGATCGAAGCCGCGAAAGAGCGGATTGTTGGATTCGCCTGCGCGACCGCGGAATTCGAACTTGGGTTCGCGTCGCGCCAGACGGATCAGGCCGACGAGATCGAGCTGGGCATCGCGTTGCAGGGCGCGATTAAGAAACTTGAATTCCCAGTTTGGGCGACCGCCGAGGTAGAGGATGCGATAAGTCGGTCGGCCGCGGTCGACCATGACGTAGCGACGGTTGTTGTGCCGCGTGGCTTCCGCGATGGATTCGTCCGGCGCGGCGACCAGATTCACAGCATAAAATTGCACGCCGTCGCCGTCGGGTCGCCAGGCAAAGTCAACCTCGGCATCGGCTTCATTCGAGTCGGGCAGTCGAACGGTTCGCGGCGAGGGCGAATTGTTCACTCCGGCGAGCAGGGGCTCGATCCGCACCTGGGCGGCCTGACCCGCCAGCCCGGTGGCGCCGACCGCGGTGCGGAGTGAAACCGGCGCGTCATCGAATTCCGTTTGTTGCAGGTCGGTGCGGGTGAGGCGCATGTCTCGAACCCGACCGGTTTCGCCGACTGCGACGACGTGAAGCGGCGGAAAATCCGTCCAATCAAAATCAGCGTCACCGAGATCGGTCGCGTTGCCGTCGGTCAGCACCACGATGCCGGCCAGCGGTTCGCTACCCAGCCGTTCCCGAATCTCGCTCAACGCCGTGCGCAGATCGGATCGATTCTCGCGAAAATCGAGCGCCGAGAAGTCACGCACGCGCTGTAATGATTCTCCGAATACATAAGAACGCACCTGAAATTCGCTGCGGAGGTTGTCGAGCCAGGTGGCGTTCGGACCGTTGAGGGTTGCGGCCAACATATCGCCGCGGGTCGTCACCGCATCCGATTCGGCGACGGTCAGGCCGAGGCTGTTGTCTGCTACCACCGCGACGATGTTGGCGCCGCGTTTGGCGCGACTGGCGACCCATTGCGGGTCGAGCAGGGCGAGCAGGAGCAGGGCGACGCCCGCGCCGCGCAGACCCAATCCGACCGCGCTGGCGCCGCGACCGGGTTGGGCGGGTCGCAGCGCAAACCAGGCGAGCGGAAACAGGACCGCGGCCAGCAGCAGCACCGGAACCCACCAGGAAACGCCGGCAAAATTGAGCAGGGCGAGAGGCATCAGATCGTCGTTAGGGCGCGGCGGAAAATCATGGCTCGGTGCCGAGGGCTTCGTAATAGCGCCGCACCGCCTCGGCGAATTTCTCCGGCACCGGATCGCGATCGACCGGCTGGAGCACGGTGGGGTCGTCACGGCGGGCAATCTCGCGATCCAGCCACTGCCGCACCTCTTGGAGCGGCGCGAGCACGGCGGTATCGACCACGTCCCAGCGCGGTCCGGAGCCCCGGCGTTGAAACTCGCGCCGCATGTCTTCGGCCTGCGAGCGGGCCTCGCCGAGACGTTGCCGCAGTTGTTCGTCGTCGACCAACGATTCGACCGTGCGCAAACGATCGGCCCAGTCGGCGAAGCCCGAGCCGGTCAGCGGGCCTTCGCCGGGCCGGCGCTCACCGTTGGGCGAATCGCCGGGGGCATCGCCACCGAGCAGTTGGGCGAGGGTTTGGGAGATGGCGTCGGAATCGCCCGGTTGACCGGGCGCGCCGGTTCCGTCCCGCGATGGTGACTCTCCCGTTTGGGCGGTTTGAGCGACTCGGTCCGTTTCGCCGGTTTGGTCCGATGGGGCCGGTGAACTCTCCGTGTCGGCGGTCGCGTCTTCTGTGGGAGTTGGATTCGCACCAGCGCGTTCCTGCTCAAGCTGGCGGCTCAGAGCGTCGAGTTCACCGGCGGCGAAACGCATTTCCGCGGAGGCATTGCCGAGCACCGATTCGGCGGCACTTTCAATGCCGGACTGCAACCGTTCGAATGCCCGCGCCACGCCCGCCTGCTGACGTTCAGCTTCGTCGAGAAATCCGCGGCGCAGCAGTTCTTCGCTGGTTTCCAGGGCGCGCGCGGGGCCGCCGGCGCCTTGCTCGCGCAGCAAATCGTAGAGCTGACGATGAAGGGTGGGCTCGGTGCCTTCGCTGTCCTCCGTGACCTGACGCAAATCGTCGAGCAGTTGTGCGTGGCGTTCCTGTTGTTCGGAAAGCGCGGTGGCAAGTTCTTCGCTGCCGGGAATGCCGTCGAGGGATGGCGGACGTTCGCGGGCCTCGTCCCAGCGCTGCTGCAGGTTTTCCTGCTGCTCGCTCAACTCGCGGGCCTGCTGGCGCAACGAACGTAGTTGTTCACCGAATACACTGGTGGAATCCTCGCGCAGGCGCTCGCCGGTTTCGTTAAGGTTCTCGCGCACGCGGGTGCCCGCGGCGAGCGCCGACGACACTTCGCCCTGGCTGAGTTGTTCGCCGGCCGCCTGCATTTCCTGGCGCGTTTCGTCGAGCTGACGGCGCGTTTCCTCGCGCTGCTCGCCGGGAGAAAGCCGGTCCAGGCGCTGCCGCGCTTCGTCGAGATCGGCGAGCATGCGCCGCTGCTCTTCTTCGAGGCGCTTAAGTTCGCGGCGGATTTCCTCGCGTTCGTTTTCGTCGGCCGCGGCGGCGAGGGCGTTTTGCAGTTCCTGCAGGCGATCGTTTAAATCCTGCTGACGCCGGGAAAGTTCACGCAGGCGTGAGAGCAGGTTCAACTGCTCGCGTTCCTCCGGCGGAACCTCGGCCTCCGGCTGGCTGGCATTGGCGTAGCGGTTCGCCTCGCGACGCAGGCGAAGCTGGTCGATTTGCCCGCGATTGCGTCCACCGCTGCCGGAACCATTCTGGCCCTGCACGATGTTGGTCTCGCGTGGCTGCAGTTGCAGCAGGGCCTGATAGGCGGTTTGCGACGCGGTCCAGGCCGGTTCGAGCGGATTGACACTGCCGGATTCCGCGGCTTGGCCGAGGCGGTCGCGAGCCAGCTCCATCGCACGCTGGGCTCGTTCGACGGCGCCTTGCAGATTGGGATCGGCCAACCGCTGCCGCACGGCGTCGAGTTGAGTGAGCGCCGCTGCCTGAGAGTCGTGCAGCACGGTCGCCTCTTCGTCGAAATCGGGACCGGGCGGCGCGGTCTGGCGCAGCTTCCAGATGGCGATGGACAATTGCCGCTGCATTTCGAGCAGCTCGCCAGCGGGGCCACTTTCGCCGCCGCTGGGAGGAGTGCCACCGGCGTCACTTTGCTCGCGGAAGATTTCGTCGAGTGGACGCACTTCGGCGAAGAACAGATCGCTGGTGGTGCGGCGGCGCTCGCCATCGGGACCGAAGTCGTCGGCCCAGGCGAACCACGTCACCAGTTCGTTGATTTCGACGCCTTCATTTTCCAATGCGATCAGGTGCTCGATTTTGGTTTCACGCCGTGCTTCCCCGTTCGCGGATGTGGCAAAGGAAACGTAGTCCGGCGATTTCGCGCCGATGGCGGTTGCGACGCCAAAATCCAACAACCCGAAGTCGTCGCGTGCATCGGCGGCGAGGTGGATTTCCTGCAACGGGGAAACGCGCTGATCACCGCGCGGAAAAGTGAGTCGCAGTTCGGGACGTTGGTTGGGCGTGACTTCGATGCGAATGTCGGCCGGCGCGGGGTCGGCGCGTCCCTCGTCATCGTTCAGGAGCAGACGATAGCGGGCCGATTGCGCGAGGGTGAAGCGCGTGCCGAATTCGGTGCGGTCGGGGTTGCGCGGTTCGAGGGTAATCAATTCGGCGGTGTCGGTATTCTCCAGGGTGGCAGTCGCGAGGGGGCGGTTGACCACAAACGTGTAGTCGAGCTGCGTGCCTTCGACTGCACTGAGGCGGCGCGTGTCGGTGATTTGTCGATCAGCGAGTCCGGTGTAGTCCGGATAGTCGAGCGAGGCATCCGCGCGCACGAGATCGGGAAGTTCAAAAACGGTCAGGGCAAAATCGCCGTGACGCTCATCCGCAAATGTCACCGCATATACCGTATCCGTTTGGATGTTACCGAGCGTGTGGGCAAAAACGGGATCGGACAGGCTGCGGGCCATCGGCACGCGGCCGGATTGACCGGCGGCATTGTGCCACTCCAGCCAGATGGCGGCGGGAGGACTGGAGGAAAAACGGGCGGCGACGATCACGGTGGAACCGCGTTCGATCTCGCTGTCACCGGGCGTGATTTCGATCTCGCCAGTTTGTGCGACCGACCGGGTTCCGGTCCAGTCGAGCCAGTTCCACTGTAGTGGCGCACTGTGGCGGATTGCATAGGCCCCCAGGATTACTGCGGCCGCGGCGCTCAAGGTGTGGGCGAAGGCGAGTTGGCGGGAACGTTGGCGAGGTTCGAGATGCCAGCCGGATTTTCCCGCCTGGTCCAAGGCGTGTTTGAGCAGGCGCCGTTGTAGGAAATTCAGCCGTCCGTCGCTCGCGGCACTTTGCTCGGCAGCGGTGCGCAACGCTTCACGAAGTTCGGGATGGTCGCGCTCGATGGCGCGTGCGGTGGCGAGCAGATCAAGCCGGTCGCGCACGAGCCAGGCGACCGAAAGTCCCGCCGCCACGGCAAAGGAAATCAGAATCAGCGGCCCCAGCGCCGGTGCGGCCGACGGCACCGCGAAACGCAGCAGCAGGCCGGCCAGAATCGCGACCGCAACGCTGCCCCACAGCCACACGCCACGCCGGTGCATGCGCACGGATTGATGCGTGCGTGCGATGCTCTCCAACTCGTCACGGAGACGGGCATCGAAGGAGAAATTCATTCGCAAGGGGCGACGCATGGGAGATCAGGAGGCGGACGGCGCTGGCGCCGGGGCGCGGTGGGCGAGACGGAGTGATAGGATGCTTTCGCCGATCAACAGCAATGCGACCAGCAGCAGCAACCAGCGCCAGTTCTTCTGTCGGGCTTCGGCGAGATGGGCGGCTTCCGCCTCGGCACGGCGCGTTTGTTCGGCGAAGTCCGCAGGCGTTTGGGTGACGGTCAACGGCACGCCGAGGTCGGCAAAGGCATCGAAATCGAGTGACGCGATATCGCTTTCGACGACCGGCACATTGAGCGCCAGCAAGCGTCCCGGCGGTGTGCCTTGCGGGAGCCGGTAGACGCCGGGCGCGACCGGTTGCCGGGCATCGATCGACTCCTCGCCGGTCAGAGGAGAGAGACGGGCTTCACGGCCGGCAGATGGCCGCAGATGGAGTTCGGTGACGGCCGGACGCACCGCACCGCCGGCGGCACGTTCGGCGAGGGTTTGCAGCCACGGGACGAATTTGGAGGACAACACCCACTGACTCGCGCGATTGGTCCAGGCACCGTTCCACACCACGAGTTTTCCGCGGCCGACATCGGCTTCCAACACTGCGGCGGAACCGTCGTCAAAACCGGCCAGCACGCGAACCGATGATCCGGGCGGCGGCTGTAGTGGGAGGTGGGACCAGAATCGAATGCGGGTGAAGTCGCTGTAGTTCGGATCGGCAAACGGTGCGAACAACGGATGGGAAAAATCGATGCGAGCCAGGATCGTGTTGTCGCGTGTTGCCCGCCGCGAGACGTCGGCCGCGAGCCAGTCGTTTTCGCCGAGCAGGGTTTCCAACGTGGCAACGGTTTCGGCGGAATCAGCCAGCAGGAGCACATGCGCGCCGCGCTCCAACTGGGAACGCAGTGCGGCCATTTCCGGTGCGGTCGGCGCACGGGTGACGACGATCAAGGGGGGCGGGGCAACGTTGCCGTCGCTCGAATCCGGTGCGGGCGATGCGGCGAGTTCGTAGCGCAGCACCGGAACCGGGTCGCGCCAACCGGCGAACGCCTTGTGCAGGTAAAACTCGGCCGCGGTCGGGTCGGTGACGCGTTCCGCCGCACCCAGAATCGCGACTCCGAGACGGCGTTCAGTCGGGCGCACACTCCACACCGTGTTGTCAAACGGCATGTCATCGCCGGTGAGGTCGATGCGTAGCGCCGCCGGTGCGGTGGCAGGCACGGGCAACAATGCCGTCGTGTTGCTCTCGCGACCGATGACGACGGTCTGCGGATCGCCGAGCGCAGCACCGGTGGCGGCATCGCGCAGTTGCAATTGCAGCGAAGCAGTGCGGAAACCGGCATCGGAGCTTACGCGAAGACGGGCCACGGCGCCGTCATCGTCTTCGCTCCAGCCCAGCCAATGCAGGCTCGCATTGCCACCGGTCGGGGAGTCGACGGCGTCCAGATTGACGCTCAGGCCCGATGGCCAGCCGAGTCCGGCCAATCCGGAAATTCGTGTGCCGGCGGCGAAGTCGGACACCACGTGCAATTCGGTGCGAATGGTTTCCGCATCAGTCACGGCAATCAGATCGCGGCTGCGTTCGATTGCCTGTTCGACGGCGGTGTCGAGATGGAAGACGGAAGCACCGGGGGAGGGATGTGCCGCCAGCGTCGCGGCCAGCAGCGCATTGCGTTCACCGGGGGGCGTTTCGCGCCAGGTCTCGACCGAAAGAATTTCCCGGCTGCGTTCCTCGGCCAGAACCAGGGTAAAGTCATCCTCCGGTTCGAGCGCGGCGGCGAGTTCACGCACCTGCTGTTGAGCTTGGGCCCAAAGTCTGTCGCGCTGCATGCTGGCGCTGGCATCGAGAATCGCGATCACCTGACGCGGCGGACGGCTCGGCGACGCGAGCGGGGAGTCGCCCTGGAAATAGGGTCGGGCAAAGGCAAAGGCCAGCAGTGCCACGATGAGGCAGCGCAGGGCCAGCAGCCACGGATGCTGCACGCGGCTGCGACGATCAAGGCGCGGGGCGGAGGACGTCAGAAAACGCATCGCGCTGAACTGCACCCGGTCGCGCGTGGCGCGGCGTATCAGGTGAGCAATGACAGGTCCGGCGACCAGGGCCAGTCCGGCGAGGAACCACGGGGACAACAGGTTCATGTCGACCGCCTCCCGGTTGGTGACAACGGCGCGGCGGACAAAAATTCGCGCAGGACCTGCGCCGGCGGAGTCGTGGTGACTACCTGTTGATGTAACGCGCCGTGGGCATGGAGCAGGTCGCGCACAGCGGCGAGGTGGTGCTCGATGCGTTCGCGATAGGCGTCGCGAGCCTGGCCGGGGTCGACGTAGAGTCGGGTGTCGTTTTCGAGATCCTCCCACACCGCGGCGCGGCCGAAATCGAGACTGAGCTCCGCCGGATCAAGCACCTGGAGGACACGCAAGTCGTGGCCGGCCGCGGCCAGTTGGGCGAAGTCGTCGCGCCAATCTTCGGCGGGCGCCAGCAGGTCGGAAAGCAACACGATCAAGGTCCGTTTGCGACACAGCCGGGCGACCTCGGCAAAGGCCGCGCCCGTGACGGTGGTCTTTTCCGCGCCATCGCGGGAAAGCGCGGCGTAGAGATGCTGCAGGTG
>CBINJL010000065.1:0-9644 GCA_966250925.1 uncultured Opitutus sp.
CAGGATACGAATACGCAGGTGCAGGAGGCGATTCACCGGGTGCAGCCGCACCATCTCAACCGCCGTGCCGTGGCGCTGCTGCGGGCGGGTGGGATCGCCGACCTCAATTTCGACCTCATCTACGGTCTGCCGGGCCAGACGACGGCCACGATCGAACGCACGCTCGACGACGTGCTGCCGCTGGCGCCGGACCGGCTGTCGGTCTTCAGCTACGCCCATGTGCCGTGGATCAAGCCGGCCCAGCGCATTTTCGATCACCGCGGCCAGTTGCCTTCGCCGGAAGCGAAACTGGCGTTGTTTGGCGTGATCCGCCGCCGTCTGCGCGCGGCCGGTTACGTTGACATCGGCCTGGACCATTTCGCCCGGCCGGACGATCCGCTGGCGGTCGCGCAACGGGCCGGCACCCTGCAGCGCAATTTCCAGGGTTACAGCACCCACGGCGGGGCCTCGCTTTACGGGTTGGGTATTTCGGCGATCTCGGCGACCGACGATGTCTATTGGCAAAACCCGAAGTCGCTGGCCGGGCAGCGGCAGGCGCTCGCGGCCGGACGTTTGCCGGCGGAAAAAGGCTACCGGTTGACGACGGAGGACAAGCGCCGCCGTCGCCTCATCATGGGCATCATGTGCGATCGCCGGCTGGATTTTGCCGCGCTCGGCCGGGAGTGGGGCCTGTCAGTTGCCGACGTTTATGGCGACGCGCTGCACCGGCTGGAGCCGTTGCGCGAGGAAGGGTTGGTTGACTGGGATGCCGACGGGCTGCTGGTCGCCCCGCGCGGCGTGCCGCTGCTGCGGGTGATCGCCATGGCCTTCGATCCGGCGGCGACCGTGGCGGGGGCGACGAGGGCGCATGCCCTGACCGTCTGACGCGGGATGCTGCGCGCGGCACGAATTTGTTTGGGGAGTTGCCAAAATCGACCGGGCGGGGCGAGAGTTACCGTTCATGTCCGATCTCACCGACCTCTATCAAGCGGTCATTCTCGACCACAACAAACGTCCCCGCAACCGCGGCAAGATGCCCACGGCCACGCGGGTCGCCACCGGCGACAACCCGACCTGCGGCGACAATTGCACGGTTTATCTGCGCCTCGACGGCGACAAGATCGCCGAGGTCACCTTCGAAGGATCGGGCTGTGCGATCTCGCAGGCCAGCGCGTCGCTCATGACCACGCAATTGGTGGGCAAGACCGCAGGCGAGGCGGAGGCGGCGTTTGCCGACTTCAAGGACATCGTGACCACCGGTCGCGAGCCGGAGGAGTTTTCCGAAGTCGCCGCCTTTGCCGGCGTGCACGCCTTTCCTGCCCGCATCAAGTGCGCCACGCTGGCGTGGCACGCGGCGGTCGAAGCGCTTCACAAGCCGGATCAGCCGGTCGGCCCATAAACTCCGCGTCATGACTCACGATTTTTCTCATCTGCGGGTGGATTTTCCCGTGCTCGATCAACACGTCGGCGGTCATCCGCTGGTGTATCTCGACAATGCGGCCACGACGCACAAACCGCGGTCGGTGATCGATGCGGTGGCGCGGTTCTACGAACGCGACAACAGCAACGTGCACCGCGGCCTGCATGCGCTCTCCATGCGCGCGACCGATGGCTACGAAGCGGCCCGCGCCCGCACGGCAAAATTTCTCAATGCCGCCGATCCGGCCGAGATCGTTTTCACCCGCGGCACCACCGAGGCGATCAACCTCGTCGCGCAAAGCTGGGCCCGCAGCAACCTGAAGCCGGGCGACGTCGTGCTCTGCACCGAGATGGAGCACCATTCCAATCTCGTGCCGTGGCAGCTCGTCACGCAGCAGACCGGCGCCACTCTGCGCTACGTGCCGGTGGTCGGCGACGATGCCGAAGGCGGGCTCGATCTGGCGGCGCTCGACACCCTGCTCACGCCGGAGGTGAAGCTCTTCGCCTTCACCCACGTTTCCAACACGCTGGGCGTGGTCAATCCGGCGGCCAAACTCTGCGCCCGCGCGCGCGAAGTCGGCGCCTTGACGGTGGTCGATGGTGCGCAATCCGCCGGACACGAGCCGATCGATGTGCAGGCGATGGGCTGCGATTTTTATGCCTTTTCCGGCCACAAAATGGGCGCGCCCACCGGCATCGGCGTGCTCTACGGTCGCCGGGCCCTGCTCGACGCCATGCCGCCCTGGCAGGGCGGCGGCGGCATGATCGGCACGGTGGCTTATGAAGGCAGCACCTGGAAACCCTCGCCGGAGCGTTTCGAGGCCGGCACGCCGAATGTCGCCGACGCGATCGGGTTGCACGCCGCGATGGATTATCTCGATCAAGTCGGCCGACCGGCGATCGACCGCCACGAACGCGAGTTGGCCGCGTTGGCTTACGACGCGCTCAGTGATTTGCCGGGCATTCGCATTCTCGGTCCGCGTGCCGGCCAACCGCGCGCCGGCATGGTGAGTTTTGCCTTCGAAGGCGTGCACGCGCACGACGTGGTGACGTTTGCCGATCAGGACGGCGTCGCTTTGCGCGGCGGCCATCACTGCAATCAGCCGCTGATGAAAAAACTCGGTCTGCCGAGCACGACCCGGGCGAGCTTTTATCTCTACAACACCCCGGCGGACGTGGAGGCATTGGCGAAGTCGATGCGGAAGATTCTCACGTTCTTCGGCGCCTGAACCGGCGCAGCGTTACGCGAACAACGCTCGGCCGGCGCCGAAGCTGGCGGCGCCGAGGACGATCCAGAGCAGGTCGATCTTGAAACGCAGCAACGCGACCAACGCGGTTGCGGCGATGGCGAGCGCGACCCCATCGAGGGCGCGCTCCGGGAAAAGCACCGGACCGGCGAACCAGACGGCGAGATTCAGAATCACGCCCACCACGGCGGCGGTCACCGCGGTCAGTGCACCGTTGAGCCGGGCGATGCCGCGCAGACGTTCGAGATAGGGCGCGCCGAGAAAGATCCACAGAAAACACGGCACGAACGTCGTCCACACCGTGATGCCGGCTCCGAGGGTCGCGGCGAGCAGCGGCGGCAAATCGCCGGGGTGTTGGTAACCGCCCATGAAGCCGACAAACTGCAGCACCAGCACGAGCGGACCGGGGGTGGTTTCGGCGAGGCCGAGGCCATCGAGCATTTGCGCAGGGGTGAGCCAGGAGAAGTGTTCGACCGCCTGTTGCGCGACGTAAGGCAGCACCGCGTAGGCGCCGCCAAAAGTCACCAAGGCGGCCTTGGTAAAAAACCAACCTTCGTGCACGAGCGTGTGCTGGGAGCCCAATCCCCAGGCGGCGACAAACACCGGTGCGAACCAGAGCGGAAGCCCCACGCCCAGCACACGCAGCAAATGCGGACCGAAGGGCGGGGGCGTTGAACGGGAATCTGAGGCGGTCGCCGTTTCGTCAGTCCGGTGAAGAAACAACGCGCCCAGCACGGCGGCGCCGGCGACCACCGCCGGGAATGGCACCGCAAAAAACGCCAGGGCCGCAAACGAAGCCGCGGCCAGCAGCCACTGCGTGGGCTGGCGCAAAGCCCTGCGCCCCAGCTTCCACAATGCGCTCACCACGATGGCGAGCACGGCAGGCTGCAGCGCGGTAAAAATTCCCGCGACGACCGCGACCTCGCCGAGGGTCACGTAGAGCACGCCCAGTCCCCACAGCAACAGCGCCGCGGGCAGCACAAACAGGGCACCGGCCACGATGCCCCCGCGCACCCCATGGAGCAGCCAGCCGCAATAGGTGGCGAGCTGCTGGGCTTCCGGGCCGGGCAGGAGCATGCAGAAATTAAGCGCATGCAGAAAACGCGGTGAATCGATCCAGCGGCGGCGGTCAACCAATTCGGTTTGCATGATCGCGATCTGGCCGGCCGGGCCACCGAAACTGATGCACCCCAACTTAAACCAGAAGTGGCACGCTTCGCGAAACGACGGCCGAGGCGAGGCGGCGGGAACGGACGATGGGGGCAGGGCGGGCGACGGTGGCGGAGGGGGCATGGGACGATCCGGGCCGTAGCAGAAAATTTCCTGGCGCCGGAGCCAATGGCAATCGCCTGTCAGCAGGTTACGATCTGCCTCGGCGCAGCGCGGCGTTGCAGCCGGCGGACATCAGGGCCAGCGTTGAGGCCTCATGGCTCGCCCGGTCGATTTCCTACGCCACGCCCACCGCATCGCGGTGGTGGGACTGTCGACCGATGCGACCAAGGCCAGCGCCCGGGTGGCGGTATATCTGCATGATGCAGGCTATCGGATTTATCCGGTGCATCCCACTGCGAGGACTTGGCGGGGACTGTCGGTGTATCCGACGTTGGACGACGTGCCCGAGCCGATGGATATCGTGGATGTCTTTCGGCCGGCGACGGAAGCGCCCGAGTGGGCCCGGGCGGCGATTCGCAACGGCGCGCGGGTTCTTTGGTTGCAGCAGGGAATTGTGAGCGACGAGGCGGCGGAGATTGCGCGGGCAGGGGGACTCGACGTCGTGATGGACCGTTGCACGCTGGTCGAGCACCGGCAGTTGGTCCGCGAGGCGGCGGTGCAATTGTCGCAGTGAAAAAATCGCCGGTGAAATTGCGTTTGACCGCGGGAGAAGGATTGCCCTTATCTGACCGTCTTTCGCCAAACGGTCGGTCGTTTCTGACGCTCGACTGAAGCACCTGGAGAGGTGGCAGAGTGGTCGAATGCGCTCGCTTGGAAAGCGGGTATAGGGAAACCTATCGGGGGTTCGAATCCCCCCCTCTCCGCCACTTAAGAAGCTGATTAAAAGTATCTTAAGTTGGCAAGGGCCGCAGGTTGCCAGTTGACGTGGGCAACCTGATTATGAGTTCTTCCCTATTCACTGTCCGCCGGTTCACGAACCGGAATGGTGCACCTTCTTGGCGCGTCGACGGTCGACTCAGCGGCGTGCGTATCCGCCGAAACTTTAAGACCCAGCTGAGGCCGCTGCCGAAAAGGCGACCTTGGAGGTCAAGGCCCTCCAAGTGGGCACCGATCTAAGTATGATCGCAACGACCCTTACGACCAATCAGGTGCGGGAGGCCGAAGCAATCGCGCGACGTCTCGCCGACTCAGGTCACTCGCTGTCGTTTTATGTGGAATTCGCGCTCGCAAATTACCAGGAGCCGGTGAATCGGCGGGCGCTCAACCTCGCTGCTAAGGACTATATCGCCGCCAAGAAACACGAGCGTGAGCAGGACCTGATTTCTCCTATGCACCTGACTCGCATTCAGTGCGAAATGAAGCGTCTCCAACGACATTTTCCTCAGGCGACGCTCGGTGAGCTGGTTGGGCCTCGTTTGCGGGAATACCTCGAATTGGGACAGGTCGGATTCAAGACTTTCAACAACAGACGAGGCATCGTGGGGACGTTTCTCCGGTTTGCTTTGGAACGCGAATGGATCGCGGAGAACCCACTTGCGAAGATCCCGGCGCGACGCATCCGGAGGCGGCGGCGTGGCGCAGCAACACTGTCCGCAGAGCGGGCGCGGGAGATGATGGCATTCGTCGAAGAGCACCATGTCGCGGCGGTCCCATTTTTCGTTCTCTGTCTCTTTGCTGGCATTCGGCCTTGCCTGCGCTCGGGCGAGATCCTGCGGCTTCGACCTGAGCACGTTAAACGCAATGCCGGCATCGTTCGGATTGATGGCGAGGTTTCGAAAGTCCGTGAACCGCGGCGGATCACGATTCAGCCGAACCTCGCGGCTTGGCTCCGGGCGTACCCGGTGGGACGTTATGTCGATCCGAACGATCCCAACGTGATGCACGAAGCGCATGTGGTGTATCGTAAGGAGGCCGGTGCGTCCTGGAATCTGAATCCGAACGCGCCCACGGTGGTTCCACTGGGGCCGGTGATAGCAGTAGCCGATCCGGCGAAGACGCCCGACCCGCTGCCGGAGGAACTGGAGCAAAAGATGGCGGAGCAGAACCAGCTCGTAGCCTCGCTCATTGAGCAGAACGACGCGCTCGTCCAGCAGCTCGGGAAACTTGGATGGGAATTGGCAGAAGTCCGCCGGCAACAGGAGGACGGACGATGAGTTCGGAAGCCGAGACGGCGGCTCCCGTCGAAGTCGAAGGGCTTCCGATCGTGCTGCCGCCGCACCTGACGGCGAACTTCGAAAAGGCGCAGCGCCAGATCCTGGAGTTTTACGGGTTGAGCCCGTCGATCGAGGCGCTGTTGAGGTTGTGGATTGCGTGCGGCACGTCGGCACGCATCCGCAGGGAATTCGAACGCGCGGCGCTGGACATCACCAAGCGTCGACAAAATCCGTTTGAGGAAAGCTACCTCGATGAAGACGGAGAATGACTTTGGGCGATCCTCGTCCAAACGAGGTCAAGTGCCGCTGGCGACCAGCCGCCTCGTTCTACAATGGCTGGGGAAAAACAGGAGGCATTATGCCACTACGTGAACAAGTCGCCAAAAAGAAGGCGCAGGAATCCACGCTCCGGAGAAATCCCGAGATCGACGCCAAACTGGATCGATACATCGCGGACAATCCGAAACTCCACGAGTATTACGACGGACTCAGCAAAGAGGAGCTGATCCGGAAGCTGATGCTCGGGAAAATGCAGCGCAGCGAATACACCGAAGGCCGCAACCAGGAGATCAAGGCTTGGGTGGAGGAGCACCCCGAGATCAAAACTAAGATCGAAGAGCGCATCCGCAACGTCCCCGCCCAGCAGCGCGAGCGCGCGTTCCTCAACGCCGCCCGCACTGAGGCCATGAATCAGACCGTCCGCAGCAACGGCGTCCGCCCGTAGCAGTCAGGATTCCTCGGCGGCGGGTGCTCCGGCACCCGTCGCCCCTCTCTGGCTTTACAGCTCCAGCTTCAGGGGATCAGGTCGCTCTTTTTGCGACCTGTTTGAGAGGAAGAGGGCTGTAGACTCAGCGTGCGTTGGATACTTTTCCGGCCGAAAGCTTGACAGGAAGGCGTAAGATTATTGTTTCGAAATCGAAATATGAATCGTGTAACCCTGCCTGAGGACCTGCCGGACTTGTCGGATGCGGATTCGCCGAAGATTTTGTCGGGGCCGATGACGAATAAAGAAATTGAGACGCTGATAGCTCTGCCGGTGGAAGAACTGCGCGCGCGGGCCCAGATTCCTTTCAAGCTCTGTGAGAGCATTCCGGCGCTGATGAATGATTTTGCGCAGGCAATTATTGACGAAATCAAAACCAACAACGCGCGCGGGGAGCGGACGCGGTTGATTTTGCCGATCGGTCCGGTGGCCCAATACCGCAAGGTGGTGGAGGTCTCCAATCGCGAGCGGATCAGCTGGCGGAATGTCTACACGTTCAACATGGACGAGTTCCTCGATTGGCAGGGGCGGCCTGTGCCGCTGTCGCACCCGATGAGCTTTGAGGGGTTCATGCGCCGCGAAGTGTTCAGCAAACTGGATCCGGCCCTCCGGCTGCCCGAGTCGCAGGCGTTTTTTCCCAATCCGTTTCGTATAGATGAAATCAGTGAACAGATCGAGGCGGTGGGCGGAATCGACTGCTGTTATGGCGGGATCGGTTACCACGGGCATATCGCGTTTAATGAACCGCCGCTGTCGCGGTGGGGCCGCATCTCGGTCGAGGAATTGCGCGAATCGCTGACGCGGGTGGTGGTGCTGGGCGATGATTCCGTGGTGGTGCAGAGCATCCATTCGAGCGGCGGGTGTTCCGCGGCGATTCCCCCCATGGGAGTGACGCTGGGCATGCGCGATATCCTCGCCTCGCGGAAGATCCGCCTGTATTGCGCGGCGGGTGAACGGCACCGGGCGATATTCCGCATCAGCGTGGCGGGCAAGGTTTCCATCGAGTATCCCAGCACGCTGGTGCAGGGTCATCCCGACGCCCTGGTGTCCGTGGACCGGCAGACGGCCCAGCCCATCCGGATTGGAATCTATTGAGGCGCCGCCTGCAGTATTATCGTCGGTTGAACTGAAATCACGCCATCCTCCCCTCATCCTGCAATCATGGTCATCGACATTCACGCCCATTATCCGGCCGGCGAGCCCGATTTTCCGGAACGCCTGGTGGAGCTGATGCCGCAGGCGGGCATCGACCGCATCGTGCTGTTCTCGGCCGGGCAGGCGCTCGGGCACGAGTCCAACGAGGTCATCCTGGCCGCGGCCAAAAAGTATCCGGACAAGATCATAGCCTTTGCCTACGTGGAACTCGGCACGGACCCGGTCGCGTGCGTGGCGCGGTATGCGGGGGAGGGCTTCCAGGGATTCAAGATCACCAATCCGCGGAGCGGTTACGACGACGCGGCCTATTTCCCGGTTTACGAAGCCATGGAAAAAACGGGCCTGCCGCTGCTGGCGCACACGGGCATCCTCATGCGCTTCCCGCCGCTGCCGGGCATGCAGGTCAACTCGAACTGGATGCGGCCCATCTGCCTGGATTCGATGCTGCGCAGTTTTCCGGGCCTGAACGTCATCGGGGCGCACCTCGGTGTTCCTTGGCACGACGAAGCGTCGATGATGGCCCGGATACACCCCAACTATTACGTGGATCTGACCGGCGCCTACTGGGGCGGCTGGCGGGTCAACAAGCCGCCGGAGTTTTTCCACCAGCACTTCTTTTGGGAGGGCGCCTGGGACAAGGTGCTTTTCGGCACCGACATCCTCGCGCTCGAGGAGCTGGTGCCGTCCAAGCTTTATCACGACAAGATGATGGCCCCTCTCGGACTGCCGGAGGAGACCCTGGCAAAAATCTACGGAGGCACGGCAGCCCGCCTGCTCGGGCTGAGTTCCTGACCGCCTCCCGCGGTGCATCACGGCGGTCCGACCGACTGCCGTCCCATTCCTACAACGATTCCTTCATGAGCACAAAAAAGTATCGGGTCGCCATTGTCGGTTACGGCAATGTGGCCCAGGCCCATATCGCGGCGTTGAACCAAACCACCCGAGCAGAGGTGACGGCGGTTTGTTCCTCGCGTGCACTCGATTCCGCAGAGCTTTCCGCCCGCCATGGCGGAAGCATCCGCGTCTTCAGCGCCCTGGGGGATCTGCTGGCGTGTCCCGAGATCGATGCGGTGTCCATCTGCGGATATCCGCACCAGCATGCGGAACAGGCCGTGGCCGCGGCGCTGGCGGGCAAGCATGTCATCCTGGAAAAGCCGATCGGGCTTTCCCTGGCCGAGGCGCAGGCGGTGGAGCAGGCGGTCGCGTCCACGGGAGTGAAGACCTGCGTGTGTTTTGAGCTGCGCTTCTCCAACCAGATGACCGTGACCAAGTCAGTCATCGATGCGGGCTGGCTGGGCACGCTCCACTACGGCGAAATCGATTACTATCACGGCATCGGATCGTGGTCCGGACAGTACCGCTGGAACACGCGCAAGGCCTCGGGCGGGAGCAGCCTGCTGTCGGCCGGCTGCCACGCGCTGGATGCGCTGCTGCTTTGCATGGGCGGGCGGGTGCGCACGGTGACGAGCCTGGCCACGCGTTCGCGCAGCGCACACTTCGCGGAGTATGAATTTCCCACGACCTCCGTGACCCTGCTGGAGTTCGAGGACGGACGCGTGGGCAAGGTGGCCTCGGTCATCGACTCGCTGCAGCCCTACTACCTGCACACGCACCTGGTGGGCAGCGAGGGGAGTTTGCTCGATGACAAGTTTCATTCGAACACGGTGGCCGGACTCGATCGTCACCAGTGGAGCCGGCTCGGCATGCGGCTGGCCGATTCGGGGGATGTGCGGGACCATCCGTACCGCACGCAGT
>CBINJL010000066.1:0-9617 GCA_966250925.1 uncultured Opitutus sp.
CAATGTTACGGCCGCATCTGCGTTTCCCGTCACACCGTGGGTCTCGGCCCACGGTGTTTATCGGAGTCGCGGAGGCGGTCGTAGCCGGCGTGGATTGCGATCCACCACAGCAGCAGCGTGTTGATCAGCACGGTGGTTCCGCTGATGGTGCGGGCCGTGGCGAAGCAGCCGCAGGAAATATCCAGGCCGCGTATCCAGGCTGAAACTACAAATATCCAGAACGCCAGGGCCAGTGCGAGAGCCAGCAGCCAGGCCGGGCGGCGTCCACGATTGCCGAGCAATGCGAGCCCGATCGCAAGTTCGAGCCAGGGGAGGTAGTGGCCGAGCAGCGCGGACGGCCCGGGCGGAATCAGATCGTAGCGGGCGATGGCCGCGCCGAATGCTGCCGGCGCCGGAATCTTGGTGATGGCGCTGAGCAGAAAGATCGTGCCGACAGAGATCCGACCGAGGTGCGCGAACCAAGGACGTTTTCCGACGGCAGCGGAGTGGGAGTCGGTGTTCACGGTGACTCCTCCTGCCAGGCCTGCCAACCGCCGTGAAGCACCTGAACAGTATCGACGCCCAGTTCACGGCGCAGGCGATCCGCCACCTGCTCGCTGAGATCGCAGGTGGTGGAATCGCAATACACCACCAGGGCCCGTTCGGGCGACCAGACTGCGAGCAATTGCGGAAAATGCGTGTCCCAGGCATCGAGCGGCAGATTGACAGCGCCAGGGATGTGACCGGCTTCAAACTGAGCGGCGGGCCGGGCATCAATCCACAGCAACTCGGCCGCGCGCAGTCTCGCGTCGGCGACCGCAATGTGACCGGGCGGCGGCACCGCTGCTGACGCAGTTGAGGTGTAGTGAGATATCGAATACGAAACTGCCGCCGGCGGCAGTGGCAGGAGAATCAGCAGCAGGAGTTCACGCCGGAGGCTGAGGTTCATTTCACCAGCATATACACTTGGGAGTGCGCGACGACACCCTCGTTTTGCAGGATGGCGAGCGGCAGATGCCAACTGGCCGGGACGTCGGTTTTCTCGGGCTTGGCGATCAGTCGGAAACGGCGTGGAGCGTCGGTCGGTTCGAGGCGTGCGGTAATACCCTCGGGGAGCGTTTCGAGTCGGAGCTGCGGCGCCGGCGAAGCGGTTGCCAAGGTGACCTCCAGGCTGCGCTCGACCGGATCATTCCCGACCGGCCAATACAGCACGCGTGGGGTGAAGGTCAGCCACGGCGTGACGTCGGCAGTGAGATGCAACGCCGTCTTTTGGATCGTGGCGTCGGGTTTGTCGCTGTCGCGCCACAGCACAATCAATTCGCGTTCGACCCGGCCGCTCAAGCCCCGGGTGTTGAGCGTGAGCACGATCTCACCCGTTTCACCGGCGGAAATCTCGTTGTCGTGCAGGGCGGCGGTGGTGCAGTCGCAGTCAACCTTGAGGTCGACGATGGTGAGCGACGACGGGCCGGGATTGTTGAAGGCGAAAATGGCCTGATGGGATTCGGTGCCGACGGGCAGGACAACGGATTGACGCGGCTGTTGCCATTCCAACTCCGCCCGCCCGACGGCAGCCGCGAGCAGGACGCCGGCGAAGGTTGAGGGCAGCCTGCGCCACAGGCGATGGGACCACGGAAAAAACATGAGGGCGCAGACCCGCGGCGAGGCAGTTGGTTCGTAAACGAAAAACACCGCGCCCGGAAATCCGGGCGCGGTGCGGATGGTTCAGTCCGTTGTGAGCGGGCTGGAAATCAGTCGAGTGCTCAGCGGAGCGGCGTCCACATGCGGCCACCGCGTTGTTTCAGCAGGCGACGCGCCTTGAAGCGGCCGAAGAGCGTGGCGAACATGAGCGGAGCCTTGCGGCTGCCCTGATCGGCGTTGACGTCGGCACCGTGGTCGAGCAGCAGGCGAATGAGGTCGCAGTCGCCCTTGAACGCGACGCCACCCAAGGGAGTCTGACCGCGGTCATTGCGCAGTTCCGGATTGGCGTCGCGTTGCAGCAACATGCGGGTCGTCGCGACGTGGCCGTGGTAGCTGGCGAGCATGAGCAGGGAGTTGCCCTTGTGGTCGCGCAGATTGACCGGCATGCCGTAGCTGAGCATGACTTCAAGCTGATCGGTTTCGCCGGTGCGGGCGAGATTGAGCGCGTGTTCCTGCAACTCGGCGTAGCGGTCGAGTTCGGCGGCGGAAGCGGTGGTGTCTGAGATGTTCAGAGAAGATGTGGCGTTCACGAAGCGTTCCTTTCTCAGGCCGAGCCCGGGTCGCTGATGGTGTTGGCGTCGAAGTCCAGCTTCAGGGCCTGCGCCACGCCGGCGGCGTAGGCCGGATCGGCGCGGTGGAAGTGCGCGAGCTGCCGGCGGACGATGGGTTCGGGCACGCCGCCCATGGCCGCGGCGATGTTGGCGAACAGGCGCTGCTTCTGGCCGTCGTCGAAGAGACGGAACAGATTGCCCGGCTGGGTATAGTCGTCGTTGCCTTCGCGGTGATTGTAGCGATCCGCATCGCCGGAGATGCGCAACGGCGGCTCGGCAACCGACGGGTCCTGCGCGGGACCGTTGACGCTGTTGGGCTCGTAGTAGGCGTCGGGGTTGCCGGTGTCGTTGCGGAAGAACCGCATGGCGCCGTCCTTGTGGTAGTGATTGACGGCGCTCTTCGGCCGGTTGACCGGCAGCGCCTCGTAATGAGTGCCGAGACGGTAGCGATGGGCATCAGCGTAGGAAAAGACGCGCGCCTGCAGCATCTTGTCGGGCGAGAAACCGATGCCGGGCACGCTGTTCGACGGCGAGTAGGCGGCCATTTCGATATCGGTGAAATAGTTGTCGGCGTTCCGATTGAGTTCGAGTTGACCGACCTCGATCAGCGGATAGTCGCCGTGCGGCCAGACCTTGGTGAGGTCGAACGGATTGTAGGACGTTTTTTCCGCGTCGGTCTCGGGCATGATCTGCACGAAGAGCGTCCACTGGGGGAACTCGCCGCGTTCGATGGTGCCGAAAAGTTCCTCCTGATAATTCTCGCGGGTGCGGCCAATGACCTCCTCGGCCTCGCTGTTGGTGTAGTGCTGGTGGCCCTGCTTGGTCTTGAAATGGAACTTCACCCAGTAGCGCTCGCCCTTGTCATTCCAAAATGAATACGTGTGCGAACCGTAGCCGTTCATGTGCATGGGCGAGACCGGGCAGCCGCGGTCGCTCATGAGAATGGTGATCTGATGCAGGCTTTCCGGCGACAGCGACCAGAAGTCCCACATCGCGGTCGGCGAGCGCAGATTGGTCCGCGGATGACGTTTCTGGGTGTGGATGAAATCGGGAAACTTGTAGGGATCGCGGACGAAGAAAACCGGCGTGTTGTTGCCGACCAGATCCCAGTTGCCTTCGTCGGTGTAGAACTTGAGGGCGAAGCCGCGGACATCGCGCTCCTGGTCGGCGGCGCCGAGCTCACCGGCGACAGTGGAGAAACGCGCGACCATCTCGGTCTTCTTGCCGATTTCGGAAAAGATACTGGCGCGGGTGTAGCGGGTGATGTCGTGGGTGACGGTGAAGGTGCCGAAGGCGCCCCAGCCCTTGGCGTGAACGACACGTTCCGGGATGCGTTCGCGATTCTGGTGCGCCAGCTTTTCGATCAACTGGTAGTCCTGCAGCAGCAGCGGGCCGCGCGGACCGGCGGAGAGGGAGTTCTGGTTGTCGGCGATGGGATTGCCGGCGGAGGTGGTCAAACGGTTCATGGATTCGCTCATGGGAATGACCGGATTCTAACAGCGAATCGAAGATAGAAGAAATAGATAGATTAATTCATAGTAATAGAAATAATCGATATATGGAAATCGTGCAGCTGAAGTGCTTTCTGGCCGTGGTGAAAGCGGGCAACTTCACCCGGGCGGCGCAGGCGTGTCACCTGACCCAGCCTTCGTTGAGCTATCAGATCGCCCGATTGGAGGAGGAACTGGGCGAACCGTTGTTTGTGCGCAAGCCGCGGGCGGTGGAACTGACGCCGGCGGGACGTGAGCTGTTGGAAAGTGCAGGGCGGATCGTGGCCGAGCAGGAGCGGGTGCTGGCGCGGTTTCGGCAACGCGAAGCGTTGGAGGAAGGAGAACTGCGTTTTGGTGTGATCCCGACCATGGCGCCGTATCTGCTACCGAATCTGCTGGAGGATTTTCGGCGCAACCACCCCGGCATGCGCTTGGTGGTGCGCGAAGGACGGACCTCGGATCTGGTCGGCGAAGTGGTGGGCGGCGACATCGAGTTTGCGATCGTGAGTGATGTGGAGGCGGCAGCGCTGAAAAAGTTCTCCCTGCATCTGACGACACTTTTTCACGAACGGCTGCTGCTGGCGGCGCCGCGCACGCATGCGCTGGGCGGGCGCACGCGGGTGGATGTGCGCACGCTCGACAGCGCGGAATTGGTGCTATTGAGCGAAGGCAACTGCCTGCGCGATCAGGCGCTGCAGTTTTGTCAGGCCAAGGATGTCGCAGGCGCGTTGGTCTGCGAACAGTTGCCGACGCAGTTGGCCATGGTGGCGGCGGGGTTGGGCGTGGCGATCGTGCCGGAAATGTCGGTGCGGGAAACAGCTCCCGCCGGCGTGGCTTTGGTGCGATTCTCCGAACCCACTCCGACGCGCATGATCGGCCTGCTCAAAAAACGCGGTCGAAAACTCGGCACTGCGGCGAGCAAGTTCCTGGAACCGCTGGGGCTGTGAGTGCCGAATTGATTTGGCCCACGGAACACACGGACAACACGGAATCCGATTATCTCCGTGTAGTCCGTGTGTTCCGTGGGCAGTAAATCCGATTCACAGGGCGGCGGTGGCGGCGGTGCGCATGGCTTCAACGGGCACGGTGGTGTCGCTCCAGATTTCCAAGGCCCGCGCTCCCTGATGAATCAGCATGGAAAGTCCGTTGGCGTGCGGGAGTGAGGCGTTGGCGGCGGCGGCGAGCAGGCGGGTTTGCGCGGGGTTGTAAATCATGTCGTAGACACCGAGAGGACGCGGCAGCGCGCCGAGCTCGATCGGCAGTGGGTCGTCGGGTTTGAGTCCAGCGCTGGTGGCGTTGATCACCAGCGCGCCGGCCGGCAGGTCGGCGGGAACCGCATCGGGAGCGAAACCGGTCAGCGGGATGTCGCCGGCCAGTGGACGCAGGTGGGCGAGCAGCGAGTCGCGGTTGGCGGCGGTGCGGTTGGCGACGTGAAGCGAGGTGCAGCCGCGGGCGAGGCATTCGACGGCGGCACCGCGGGCCGCCCCGCCGGCGCCGAGCAGAATCACCGGTGTGCCCGAAATCTGGATACCGAGCGTTTCGGCGACGGCGGTGGCCAGGCCATAGCCGTCGGTATTGAATCCCTGCCAGCCCGAGGCGGTGCGTCGCAGGGTGTTGACCGCGCCGACCGGTTGGGCGGAAGGATCGACCGCAGCGATGAGGTCGACCGCGAGGACCTTATGGGGGACGGTCAGGTTGAGCCCGTGAAATCCGGCGGCATGGAGGCGATTGAGCGCGCGTGGCAAATCGGCCGGCGGCACATCGAAACGGTAATAACGCCAGGTGTGAAAGCGCGGATCGTCCGTCGCCATGACGGCGAGCGCGGCGTTGTGCATGGCCGGGCTGATCGAGTGCTTGATCGGATGGCCGAGCACGGCGAGAGCGGTGCCGGGGAAGCTGCGGTGGTCGAGATCGGCGAGGGTAAGGACTGGCTCCATCTGGGCCGCAGTGCGGCGCGGCGCCTGCCGTTTGTCAAATCACGCGGCTTCCACTGAAGCGAGGATTGCCCACGGAACACACGGAATACACGGAACATTGGCTCACCTGCTTTCCGCGTGATCCGGGTGTTCCGTGGGCAAAAATTTCGTCTATGTGGTGTGTTTGGTGTAGGTGGTTTCGAACTCGGTGACGAAGCTCTCGAAGAGGGCGGATTTTTGGATGTCGCCGAGCGTTTCGTAATGGTTGACCAGATTGCGGCAGGCGCGGCAGAGGACTTCACGCACCGGAGTGGGGGCGAGGTCGCTGAGCCGGGGCGAGCGATCACGGGAACGCAGAAACACGAAAATTTCCTCCGGCGTGCGGAAGACGCCGCCGTCGAAGGCGTCGATGAAGAACGGCGCGTCATCGGTGAAGCAGCCGATCATGAAGTGGCCGGGCAGTCCGATGGGTTCGAGTTCGAGTCCGAGACGGTGGCCGACGAGCAGGTAGAGGGTGCAGAGCGAAAGCGGGATGCCGCGCCGACGGGCGAGGACCTGGTCCAGGAAGCTGTTGTCGGGATCGGTGTAGTTCTCAACGTTGCCGCGGTATCCGAGTTCGTGATACAACACGCGATTCACGATGCGGCATTTCTCCCGCATGGTGGAGGGCTCGACGATCAGTTCGCGGCAGCGGGCGGCGATGCGGTCGAGTTCCTCGCAACAGGCGCCGACATCGAGACGCGGACGGACGGTGCGGGCGAGCAGCAGCGAGCCGGTCTCCAGTTCGTAGTTGAGCGAGCGGATGAATTCGCGGAATTCCCCGACGGGATCGATGAAGGCGAGCTCCTCCAGAAAACTGCGGGCATACCAGGCGAGGGTGCGGTGATTGCCGTCGGCGATCTCGCGGAGGAAGTCGCGGGCAATGTCGCCCAGTTCGGAAAATCGTCGGGCCAGACCACGGCGCACGGTCGGACTGGGATCATCGAGCAGATCGCGCAGTGCTTGTTTTTCCGTGGATGTGAGAGTCGCCCGGGCCACGGGCCTTCAGACAATCGGACGCGATGAAAGTGGCAAGCACGTCCGAAAATCGTCGGACAAATCGTGCGCGTTCGTGATGTCCGAAAATGTCCGCGGAGATTACGGATAATCGCGGTGCCCGAAGAGCGCGGTGCCGATGCGGACCTGCGTGCTGCCGGCGGCGATGGCGGCAGCGAGGTCGCCGCTCATGCCCATCGAGAGGGTGGCGAGCGGGGTGTTGAAACGGGTCGCAAGATCGTCACGCAATTGGCGCAAATTGGCGAAGGTGCGTGCGGCGACGGCGGGATCGTCGGACAACGGTGCGATGGTCATGAGTCCGTCGACCTGCAGGTGCGGTTGGGCGAGGGCGGTTTCGAGCAAGGCGGGCGCGTCGGCGAGATCGGCGCCGAATTTGGCCGGATCGTTGCCGGCGTTGATTTGCAGGAGCACGGCAAGCGTCTTGCCCAGTTCGGCGGCGGCGCGATCGAGGCGTTGCAGGAGTTTGACGCTGTCGACGCTCTGCACGCGATCGAAGTGGGCGACCGCGAGTCGGGCCTTGTTGGATTGAAGATGGCCAATGAGTTCCCAGCGCAGGCGGGCAGTGACGTGCGGTTGTTTTTCAACCGCTTCCTGCACACGATTTTCACCCACGGCGCCCAAGCCGTAGCGGGCGGCATATTCGGCGGCCCACGGCCCGTGGGTTTTAGTGACGGCGAGCAGTTCGACTTCTGTCACATCCCGACCGGCCCGCGCACATGCGGTGGCGATTTCGGCGCGCACGGCATCAGTATTGCTGACGAAATTTTCGAAACTCGGGATCATGCAGGGCTATTAATAGGTTGAACGGGAATAAGCACTATTTATAGCTCCTGATAACTTATCCGTTACTGATGCAAATTGAGAATTTTAAGGTCTTCGCGGACTTGGTCGAAACCAAGAGTTTTTCCAAATCCGCGAAAATCAACGGCATCACCCAATCCGCCGTGAGTCAGCAGGCGCGGGCGATGGAAAAGCACTTCAAGACGCTGTTGATTGATCGCAGTCAAAAACAGTTCCAACTGACCCGCGAAGGACAGGCCGTTTACGAGACTTCGAAGGAGTTGCTGCACAGCTACGACAAGTTGCTCTCGGAGCTGCAGGAGATGAAGAAGGTCATCAGCGGCACGATTCGCATCGCGACGATTTATTCGATCGGCCTGCACGAGCTGCCGCCCTACATCAAACGGTTCCTGCACGATTTTCCGTCGGTCAACGTGCGGGTGGAGTATCGCCGTTCGAATCTGGTGTATGAGGACATCCTGCACAACTCGGTCGATTTCGGCCTGGTGGCGTTTCCGCTCAAACACCGGCAGATCGAGGCAGTGCCGTTTCGCGACGATCATCTCGTGCTGATCACGCATCCCGATCACGCGCTGGCCAAACGCGGCGGCACGGTCGAGCTCACCGAATTGGCAGGACTAAAATTCATCGGCTTCGATCCCGACATCCCGACGCGCAAGGCGGTCGATCAGATCTTCCGCGACAACAAGCTGGAGATGGAGCCGGTGATGGAATTCGACAACATCGAGACGGTGAAACGTGCGGTCGAAATCGATCACGGCGTGGCCATCGTGCCGCAGGCCACGGTGTTGCGCGAAGCCCAACAGGGCACGCTCAAGATCTTGCATTTTACGGGCAAGGACTTCACTCGTCCGCTCGCCATCCTGCACCGCAAGGGCCGCGTGCTCACGCCGGCGATGCGCAAGTTCATCGACACGCTCAACATGGACATGAACGAGCTCAAAGCGGTGAAGGACTGATCCGCGCGACCGGCGCGTCGGCATCGGAGCACGCTCCGATGCAGTGCAGGTTTCGGGCACCAAGTGGCGTCGGACTGCCTCCAAGCGGGGCAACATGGTTATCGCCCTTTCCGTCTGCTACTTCCTGACGCTCGCCGGCCTGGCGCTTTCCGGCGGCCATCGTTTGAAGCTGCTGCTGTTGTATTGGCGCACCTCGCGACGCGGTCGCCGACGCGGCCCGCTGGGCACGTTGGCGCGATCGTGGCATGCGGTCGATCTCGCCCAGCCGCCGCGCGTGTGCGTGCAGTTGCCGGTGTTCAACGAGCCACTGGTGGTCGAGGCGCTGCTGGAAAAAGTCAGCCGGCTGCACTGGCCCGATGGCGCGTGGCGGATTCAGGTGCTGGACGATTCGACCGACGAGACCACGGCGATCGTGGCGCGTTGGCTTGAAACGCATCCCGAGTTTGCGGCGCGGATCGATCACGTGCGGCGTCGCACCCGCGCGGGCTACAAGGCCGGCGCATTGCAGAATGGCATGGCGCTGACCGACGCGGAGTATTTTGCGATCTTCGATGCCGACTTTCGACCCGAGCCCGACTTCCTGCAGCGGCTGATGCCGGAGTTTGCCAACGATGCCGTGGCGGCGGTGCAGGCGCGGTGGGAATTTGCCAATCGTCGCCAAAGTCTGCTCACGCGCTTTCAGGCGTTTTTTCTCGATGCGCACTTTGTGGTCGAGCAGCAGGCGCGGGCGGCGGCGGGATTGTTTTTCAATTTCAACGGCACGGCCGGCATCTGGCGCCGGGCGGCGCTGGAGGACGCAGGCGGCTGGTCGAGCGACACGGTCACCGAGGATCTCGATGTGAGTTATCGCGCGCAATTGCGCGGCTGGCGGCTGGTGTATCTCGACGACTATGTGGTGCCGTCGGAGCTGCCGGAAAACCTGATCGCGTTCAAATCGCAACAACGGCGCTGGACCAAGGGCGGAATCCAGGTGGCGCGCAAACTTCTCGGCCCGGTGCTCACTTCGAATCTGCCGGCCCGCGTCAAACGCGAGGCCTGGTGGCACCTGACGATCGGCGTGGTGCATCCGCTGCTGATCAGTTTTTCGCTGCTCTTTGTGCCCTACCTGTGGTGGGCGGCCGATCGCATGGACGTCTGGTTCTATCTCGCGAATCCCGCGATCGTGGT
>CBINJL010000067.1:0-9605 GCA_966250925.1 uncultured Opitutus sp.
CTTTTTTGTGCCTGAAGCCAACGGACGTGGACGTCCGTTCTCCACGAAACGACGCGCCGGCCGGAGCACGGACGTCCTCGTCCGTTTGCAATGGAGTGGTCACGAGCGCAACCGGCAGTCGAGCCAAAGACAGGCGCGACCCGCCCGGGTTAACATCCCACCGGAAAGTCGCCGCGCCGACCGGTTTGGCGTCGCCGCCTTTCTTGCACCGCGGGAATATCCGCGCAGGTTGTTGTCTCTCTTTCCCGTTCCCATCACCATGAAACGTTTCCTCACCCTCTCCGCCCTGCTCATGGCTCTCTTCAACTTCGGTTCCGCCGCCCCGCTCGAGGTCGGCGCCGCCGCTCCCGCCGCCACCGCCCTCACCGAGGAGGGCGTTTCCCTCAACCTCACCGCCGTGTATTCGAAAAACGATTACACCTTGGTTTATTTTTATCCCAAGGCCGACACGCCCGGCTGCACCAAGCAGGGCTGCTCCCTGCGCGACGCCTACGAGGAACTCACCGCCAAGGGGGTCGCCGTGATCGGCGTTTCCTACGACAACGTCGCCGCCCAGAAGGCGTTCAAAGAGAAATACCAACTGCCCTTCACGCTTCTCGCCGACACCGAACACGAAATCGCCAAGGCCTTCGGCGCCAACGGCCTGATGATGGCCCAGCGCTCCGCCTATCTCGTGCACGACGGCAAGATCGTCTACGCCGACCACAAGGGCAGCACCACCGAACAGGCCAACGACATTCTCAGCTACCTGAAGAAGAGCTGATCCGCTTCCGACCGGCGCCTGCCGGTCGCTCACAACCGACGAACCAAAAAGCGCCTTCCCGGTCCGGGAGGGCGTTTTTTGTTGGCCATCCCCGCCGTCGTCGGCGCGGCTTGCGCCCGCCGTTTTTCGTTCTTCGCCGTCATGCCTCGCCGTTCTTCTTCCTCCCGCTCGTCCCGCTCCCGCCGCTCGTCCTCCCGGTTTCGCAAAACCAAAGTCCTGTTCTTCCTCAACGTCGCCCTCATCGCTGGCGGCGGCATCTGGTATCTGCTGCAACCACCCGCGCGCCAGACCGAGGTCCGGCAACTCGTCGGCAACGCCTTCGCCGAAAACAAACGCGTCGATCTGCTCGATGTCGCCTGGGACATCTACCAGCTCTACTACAGCCCCGACTTCGTCAGCACGCCGCCCGCCCCCGGCGACCGCACCCACCTCTACGCCGGAGTGCCCGCCACCACGGCCGCGCCCGCCCAAATCACCCGCGTGCTCACCAACATCGGCTACGCCGTGGGTTACGACGACAACGTCGGCGTGCCGCGCTGGGCGGCCTATCGCGTCGTCGACCTGACGCCGCTGCCCGACGCCCCCGAACGCCCCGACGCGTTCATGGTCGACCGCCGCACCGTGGCCCGCGTCGAAAGCGATGCGTATACAGGAAGTGGATACGATCGCGGTCACCTTGCGCCCAACTACGCCATCGCCACCCGCCACGGCGTCGCCGCGCAGCAGGAAACGTTTTTGATGAGCAACATCGTGCCGCAACGGCACAGCCTCAACGCCGGCCTCTGGAAACAATTGGAAATGGAAATCGCCACCGCCTATCCGGCACGTTTCGGCGAGATCTGGGTGTTGTGCGGACCCGTGCTCGGCGACCCGCCCGCGCGGCTGCCGGGACGCGACCGTAATCGCCCTGCCATTCCCGAATCCTGCTTCATGATTGTCGTCGACGAGAGCGACGGCCGCGTGCGCACCCAGGCGTTTCTGTTTCCGGCCGAACCGCGCGACGGCACCCGGCTCGGCGACTACCTCACGACCATCGACGAAATCGAATTTCGCACCGGCCTGGATTTCCTGGCCGAACTGCCCGACGACGCGGAATCCGCCCTCGAAGCCAAACGTGCCAGCCGCGTGTGGTAACGCAGGGCCAATTCAAGGCGGTTAAAATCTACAACTCGTCGTCGTCGACTTCGCGCAAAACTCCTGCCTTCGGGTCGTGCGCAACGCGCTCCAGCCAGTCGGCCAGCAGCGGTTCGCCGGCGATGAGTTCGGGAGGGAGCGGTGCGGCCAGCAGGTCGATCGCCCGCAGGGTGCCATCCGCCGCCCGCACGAGATTTTTGCTGTGCAGATCGGCCACCAGCCAAGGCGTGTCTTCGACAAAATACAGCCGCGGATGATCGCGGTGCGCGCGCAGGAAACGCGACGGCCACGGGATCAGCGGCGCCGGTTGCACGGCTGAGGTGTCGGCGCCTTCGCCGAGTAGGCCGCCCAGGGTTTGTTTGGTGACGAGCACGCCTTCGCGATGGGTGACGCCGATCACTTCGGTCGGCATGCCGCCGAGCCGCAGGATGAGGTCGAACTTTTCCAGCATCGCCTGGTAAGTGCCGTCGGCTGCCTCGGCGTGCAGCGCCACGTCTTCCGTGCGGCGAAAGGTAAAACTGCCGCCGATATGGCCGTCATCGCGCGGCATGAAGAATTTGTAGATCGAGTGATCCTCGGCCTCGAACGCCGTCGCTTCGACGCCGCTGCTGATGGGCCGCAGGCGCGGACTGCATTCGCCGAGCAGGTCCTCGACTTCGGGGGGAAACCCGAAGTCTTCCAACTCGATCAACGGAAACGTGGCGCGAAAGGCCCGCGCGGCCGCGTCGAGTTCGTGCCAGAGCGGATCGGCCGCGGCCAGCAGGCCTATTTCGTCGGGTTCCCAGAGGACGAGGTCATCGTCCGGATACGTTCCGATGCCGACTTTCTGCGCTGCCGCGCGGAAGCGAGCGAGCGCTTCCAGTCTTCGCCGGTGATCGTGTTGAAGCGCGCGCCAGGTTTCTTCGTCGGGGAGGTGTCCGCCGCGGATGCAGGTCGGTCGGCCGGTGAAGGGGTCTTGCATGTGTCGTCGCGGCTCATGGTCTCTCGGTGCGGTGCAGGCCGGGAAAGTCGGTCGAAGCGCAGCGATTGGCAACGGGAAGTTGTCGGTAGTTTTTCAGACTTGCCCACAGGTTGTTCACAAGGCTGCGAGGGATCGAAAGTTAGCCGTGTTAACGATAAAAAGACGCCCCCTCGCCGTGGCTTCGTTCTCGTTCTTCGTTCCCAGAGCCGGAGGTTTGCGGTGCGCCCCATTTTCCACCGGCGATTTCGAGAACGAGAAAGAGTAAGAGAACGAGAACGATTTTTCCTGATATGAAAGCAACCCGTTGGTTTTCTGGTTTTTGCGTATCGATGGCAATTGGTGTCACGGCGGTGCGGGCGCACATCGTCAACGAAGCGCCGGGCGCGTATCCGGTCGTCGGCGAGGTGGAGCGGAACGATCCGGAGTTGGAGTCGCGGCTCGCTCCCGAGGCGCAGATGACGTTGCTCTCCACCGGTTTCGAATGGGCGGAGGGTCCGGTGTGGGATGCGGCGAATGGTCGGCTGTTATTCACCGACGTGCCGGAGAACAAATCCTACGCGTGGACGCCCGACCGCGGCACGCGGCTGTTTTTGCATCCGTCGGGCTACACCGGCCTGATGAGCGAGGCGCCCTATGAGGAAGGCGCCAACGGTCTGGCGTTCGACGCGGCGGGCCGGCTTTTGTTGTGTCAGCACGGCGACCGGCGGGTGGCGCGGCTCAACGACGACGGGCGCACGTTTGCCACGCTGGCGGATCGCTTCGACGGAAAACGTTTCAACAGTCCCAACGACCTCGTCCGTTCGCGCCGCGGCGACGTATATTTCACCGATCCACCCTATGGCCTGACCGATCAGAAAGTGGGCAAGGAACTCGCGTTTCAGGGCGTGTATCGGATCGCGGCCGGTGACGACGTGCAGCTCGTGACGAACAAGCTCAGCCGGCCCAACGGCATCGGCCTGTCGCCCGACGAGCGCACGCTTTATGTGGGCAGTTCGGATCGCGGCGAACCGTTCGTGTATGCGATCGCGCTGGATGCCGACGGCCAGGCGGCGGGTGAACCGCAGGTGTTTTTTGACGGGCGGCCCTTGCTGGAAAAAGGCCGGCGGGGTGGTTTCGACGGATTGAAGGTCGATGTCGATGGCTACGTCTGGGCGACGGCGCCGGGCGGACTCGTGATCCTCAATCCGGCGGGCAAATTGCTCGGCTCGCTCCTCACCGGCCGCGGCACCGCCAACGTGGCGTTTGGCGGGGCGGACGGCACGACGCTGTTTTTGACCGCCGACGATCAGTTGCTGTGCATCCCGACGCGCACGACGTGGGTCGGACACGGCTGGTGACTGGCAGCATAAGCCGGCGCGCGGTCAGCCGGCGACCTGTTCTTCGTCGTCTTCGTTTTCGGCGCCGTCCTTGCCGGCGGATTTCGGCAGCGGCGCGACGAGGAGTTTGTCGATGCGGTGCCGGTCCATGTCGACGACCTCGAAGCGCCACCCCCCGAATTCGAAGGCTTCGCCGGTCTTCGGGATACGGCCGAAGTGGGTCATGACAAAACCGCCCACGGTCTGGAAATCGGCATCCTCCTCGTGCGGGAGTTCGTCGAGGCCGGTAAGTTCCTTGAGCTCGTCGATATCGTAGGTCGCGTCGAGCAGCCAGGAGCCATCGGTGCGCTGCTTGGCTTCGGGTTCGTCGTGACGTCCGGATTCAGGGATGTCGCCCACGATGGCTTCGAGCACATCGTAGAGCGTGACGATGCCGGCGACGGAACCGAACTCGTCGTTGACGAGGGCGATGTGTTTGCCGGAGACCTTGAACTGTTCGAGCAATTGACTGGCCATCATGGTCTCGGGCACGACCAGCGGCGGTGTCAGCAGATGGCGCAACTGGGTGGGGATGCCGAAGGCGTTGTTGGCCCAGATGGATTTGACCGAAACCATGCCGACCACCTGTTCACGGTCGCGATGGACCACGGGGAAATGCGAGTGGCCGCTGGCCACGACCTTGCGCCAATTGGTTTCGTCGGGCTCGTTGAGATCGAGGAAGACGAGTTTGGGCCGCGGCGTCATCAGGTAGGTGACGGGCATCTCGTCGAGTTCGAGCACGCCGGCGACCATGTCGCGCTCGGACTCGTTGAACACGCCCTCGGCCATGCCCTGCTCGACCATGATGTTGACCTCTTCCTCAGTCACGGGCGCTTCCTTGGGCGCGCGATGGAGGCCGAACGGGCGGAGGGCCAGTTCGGTGAGCCAGGTGAGGAGATTGACGGCGGGCGCGACGATGCGGGACAGCGTTTTCATCGGCCGCACCAAGGTCATGGCAATCCGTTCGGGGCGCATCAGCGCGATGCGCTTGGGCACGAGTTCGCCGAGCACGACGGAAGCGAGGGTGATGGCCACCACGACGATACCGAGAGCAGTGGGTCGGGCGAAAGGGGCGAGCCAAGCGATGCCGGCAAACGCGGCCTCCAATCGCGCCGTGAGGGTGCCGCCGCCAAACGCGCCGGCGAGGACGGCGACCAAGGTGATGCCTACCTGGACGGTGGACAGAAACCGGGTCGGCTCGGTGGCTTCCGCCAACGCCTGCTGGGCGCGTTTATCGCCATCCTCGGCGAGCTCCCGCAAGCGGGATTTTCGGGCCGAAATCAGCGCCGCCTCGGCCATGGCGAAGACGCCGTTGATCACCAGCAGGAGCAGGAGCACCAACAGCTCATTGGAAATTGAGTTCATTAACTAGGATGCGGACCTACGCCCAGAACCCTCTCCGGCGCAAACTCGTTTTCCAGCGGGTATCGCCTCGGGGCGAAGCGAGGCGAGGGCCAATTCAAGGCGGCGTGCGATGGCGCAGCCCGCGCAAGGTGGTCAGGTCGCCCCAATCGGCTCCGGCCGGGAGATCTCGCGGCGTCGTGCGCGGGCGGCGACCGGTGAGACGGCGGTAGCGCGCGAGATGCATCTCCACAAACGTGCGCGACCCGAGCACCGCACCATCGGAAAAGTGGCGGATGCGACAACGCAACGCCTCCGCGACCGACAAATGACCTTGGCCGGCAACAACATCGGAAAACGTTGCCTGATCAATCGCCGCTGCGTGGGCGCGTGGGGCGGAGCCCTTGCCAAAAAGAAGCTGACGGTAAGACGCTTGGACAGCGGACCAGTCCGAATCGGCCGTGACATGAGACAAGCCGACGCGAGCCGCCGGATGGCCGGCGACCGCCTCGGCGTAGCCGCAAAACCGGTAATCCTTCGGGTCGGTGACGAGGCCGGCGCGCACAGGATTGAGATCGATATAGGCGGCCATGGTCCGGAGGGCGCCGGACCGCGGCTCGACCAGCACGCTCTTAAAGCGCTCGGCCCAAAGGGTTCCGAAACGCCCACGGGTGCGGTTGAACCATACGGAAAAGCGTTGTTTGAGGAGTTTCATAAACCCCGAAACGTCGCCCATGAGAGCGAGCTGACGCTGACGCCAAGCGACGGCTTCGGGGCCATTTTGGGCCAGCTGGGCCTCGACCACCTCCAACTTGGCGAGCTGGTATTTGGTGGGCTTCGGATAAAACACGCGGAAGCGGCGGAGCAGCTCGGTGTCGGAAATCTCCTCCCTCTGGGGCACACGCACGAGCACATGGAAGTGGTTGGACATCAATGCGAAGGTCAGCACCTGCACCCCGCAGTAATCGGCGACCTTCCAAAGTTGTTTACGGAGCACCTCGCGCGCGACGGCATCGAGGAGCGGCTCGCCGTTCACCGTGCGAGTCATCACATGATAAACCGCTTCGCCTTTCGCCGCATCAACCTTGATCCGAGCCTGCCGCATACAGCGGCCTGTCATACCTCATCTACATCATCCATCAAGAAATTTTTAACCTGTCCCTTTTATGTAACATTTTGTCGCAAGATTGGTTCGTAGGTCGTGTTCACCGACTTTCGCCTCGCAATTCGCCAACTCACCAAAGCCCGCGGCTTTGCTTTCATCGCCATCCTCACCCTCGCCGTCGGCATCGGCTCCTCCACCGCCATCTTTAGCACCGTCCGCGCACTCGTCGTCTCGCCATTCAACTACCCCGACGCCGAACAAATCGTCCAAGTCTGGTCCGGCAACCACTGGCCGCTCTCGCCGGCCGACTTCCATGACTTGCACGAGCAAAACACCGCCTTTTCCCATTTCGGGGTCTACGCCCCGGGCTCGGTCAACGTCGGCACGGAAAACGCCCAGGCCGTCGCCGGTGTCCGTTGCACCAGCGGTGTGCTCGAAGCCTTCGGCGTGCCTGCGTTTCGCGGTCGCCTGATCGAAGCTCGCGACGAAACCCACAATCTCCCTCCCGTCGCCGTCATCAGCTATGGACTGTGGCAACAGACTTTCGCCGGAGCCGAAGACTTGATCGGCCGCACCGCCCGCATCAATGGCCGCGATACCGAAATCGTGGGCATCATGCCGCCCGACTTCGAATTCGCCGCGCCTTGGATGCGCACCGAAGACTGCCAGGTCTGGCTACCCTACCAATTCGAGCCCGACGAACTCACCCGCCGTGACAGCCACTACCTTTGTGGAGTCGCCCGCCTGCGTGATGACGTCACCCTCGGCGCAGCCGATGCCGAAATCAAAGCCATTGGCCAACAACTCTCCGTCCTCCACCCCCACAGCAACACCCGCAAGGCCTTCCTCGTCCGTTCGCTCTACTACGAGATGACCCACGAGCTTGCCGGCCGCATCTGGCTGCTCTTCGGCGCCGTCGCCCTCGTGCTTCTCGTGGCCTGCGCCAACGTCGCCGCCATGCTCCTCGCCCGCAGCGCGCGCCGCCAAAGCGAGTTCGGGGTGCGCATCGCCCTGGGCGCCCCCCGCGGTCGCCTGGTCCGGCTTGCGTTGATCGAGAGTTTAACCCTCGCCGGGCTCGGCGCCGTCACCGGGCTCCTCATCGCCGCCGCCGGCATCGAAGCCCTGCGTGCCCTCGCCCCCGTCAACGCCGCCCGCAAGGCCGCCATCTCTCTCGACGCCGCCGCCTTCCTTTTTGCCCTGGCCGCGACTTTGCTCACCGCCTTGCTCGCCGGCCTGCCGCCCGCCCTCGCCGCCGCCCGCACTTCGCTCGCCAGCGTGATTCGCCAGGACACCCGCAGCGCCACCGGTTCGCGCTCCCGCCACACCATGCTCCGCACTCTCATCGTTGCTCAGATCGCCGTCGCCTTCGTCCTCGCCAACATCGCCGCCCTGTTCTCCGCCGGCTACTTCAAGATTCTCGAACAAAACCGCGCCCTCTCCACCGACCGCGTTCTCTCCGCCAAACTCAACCTGCGCGGGGACGCCTACACGGAAAATGCCGACCGCGTCCGCTTCTGGGAGACGCTCGAACAACGTCTGCGCACGATTCCCGGCGTCACGCAGGTGGGCCTGACTTCGAAACTCCCGCTCGAAGGCGGCAGCAACACCAACGCCTTGGTCAACGACGAGGTTTACGATCCCGCCCAGCAACGCACCAGCGTCGAACGCTCCTCCGTGAGCGGCGACTATTTCGCCACCCTCGGTCTCAGCCTCCTGCGCGGTCGCAATCTCACCGCCGCCGACGACATGGACGAAGACGGCCACCTCGGTGTCGTGGTCAATCGCGCCTTCGTTGAGAAATCCTGGCCTGACCAGGATCCGATCGGGCAAATCTTCCGCGCCAACCAACCCGCCGATCCGTGGTATACCGCCACCGTCGTCGGCGTGGTCGAAAACGTCCGTCAATGGGGCGCCACCGCCGAGGTCCAACCCGAGATGTATACCACCCCGCCGCGTCACTGGGGCAACGCCGTGCACATCAACCTGCGTTCGTCGCAGCCAGCCTCATTCCTGGCTCCGGCCTTGCGCGAGATCATCTCCGGTCTCGACCGCGAACTCGCCCTCGAAAACGTGCGCACGCTCGAACAGGTCGTGCGCGACAGCACGGCCAGCGAACGCGCCGTCGCCAGCCTGGTCGACTTCTTCATGATCGCCGCTCTCGGCCTCGTGGCCGTCGGCCTCTACGGCACGCTCAGCTATCATATCGCGCAACGCACGCGCGAGATCGGCGTGCGCCTGGCCGTCGGCGCGGTGCGCGGCGACATCCTCCGCCTCGTCTTTCTCCAGGGGCTGCGCTGGGTCGGACTCGGCGTCCTGATCGGCACCGCCGCCACGTTCGCCCTCAGCTCACTGCTCGCCAGCATGGTTCACGGCATGACCGGCCTGACCGCGACACCGCTGCTGCTCGCCGTCGTGACCGTCGGCGCCGCCGCCAGCGTTGCCATCGGCCTGCCGGCCTGGCGCGCGGCCCGCCTCGATCCGCTCACCGCGCTGCGGATCGACTGACCGCCAGCGCGACAGATCGGCCGCGCTCAGATCCGCGCCACGGAGTAGTGCGGGTCGTCCTCCATCACCTCGACATCCACAAACTGACCCGCGTTGGCCAGCATCGCCCGGCAATCGGACGAGAGGTGACGCAGATGGAGCGTTTTGCCGGCCTTCCGGTAACGCACCGCCAACGCGTTGATCGCCTCGAGGCCGGACAGGTCGCAGACGCGCGTCTCGCGGCAATCAAGCACCACGTCATCCGGATCCTTGGCCGGCTCGAACTGCTCGGCAAAGGTGCGCACGGAGCCAAAATACAGCAATCCGTTCAACTGGTAGATACGGCGTCCGGGCGTCTCCTCAATCACGGTCAGCCGCACGTGTTGCGCGCTCTTCCAGGCAAAAACCAACGCCGAGACCAGCACGCCGCGCACGCTCGGCAGCCGCGGCGCGGCGCCGGCG
>CBINJL010000068.1:0-9599 GCA_966250925.1 uncultured Opitutus sp.
AAGGGCCGGTCCACGTCCGCTTCGATGAATCTCAGCGCAGCCTTGGTGGTCGTGTAAATACCCTTGGGGTTGTTCGGTTCATTGCGCTTTCGGTTGGGATCTTCGGCCCGCGGATCGAAGTAGGCGTCGAACCCCTGATCTTCGGGACGAAAAGGCCTCTCCGTTCCCAAATGCCATTTGCCGAACAAGCCCGTGCGATAGCCGTTTGCCTTCAACGTCTCGGCGAGAGTGACGGATTCAGTCGGCAGGGTTTCGCGGTTCACCAGCGGCACCACCCGCTGCAGGTGATGCGGCGGCCGGTCCATGCTGCCGACCGCATGCACGCCATGCCGCGGAGCATACTGCCCGGACCAGAGCGCCGCGCGACTGGGCGCACAATTGCTGCCGCCGGAGTAAGCGTTCGAAAACACCATGCCTTCACGCGCGAGCCGGTCGATGTTGGGCGTTTCGTAATAGGTGGCCCCGTTGAATCCGACGTCCTTCCAGCCGAGATCATCGGCAAAGATCACAAGGATGTTCGGCGACGGCGAAGTGGGTTCCGGCGTCGCTAGGATTGCGCCACCGGTCAGACAACCCACGCAGAGAAAAAGGGATAATTTTTTCATCGGAGATCGCGATAGTTACCCAAGGTCAATGGGTCTCGTAGGCACGACCGATGTCGCGCCACCACGTCAGGATGCGGGCGGAAAACGCCGCGGTTTGGGCAGGCAACGCGGAGGCCAGATTGCGACGTTCCGCGAGATCCGACGACAGATCATACAGTTCGGCACCGGAACCATCCGCGTTGATCAGGAACTTCCAATTGCCCTCGCGCATCGCGAGTTGCGGGCTGCGGTGCTCCGGCGTTCCCACACCGATCTTCGTATTCACGCCAAACTCCCAGAAAACCGGTTCAGCTCGCAGAGGACTCTGTCCCAAAAACGCTGCGGACATATCCAGACCGTCACTGACCTTGTCCGCAGGAAGAGAAACTCCGGCCAAGGCGCAGAGCGTGGGCTGGAGATCCATCGCCGCGACGACGGTTTGGTTGTTGATGTGGTTTTCCGGCGTGCGGCCCGGCCAGCGAATGATGAAGGGCATACGAATCCCGCCCTCATAGAGACTGCCCTTGCGACCAAAAAACGGACCGGTGGAACCGGGCGGCAGACCACCGTCACGGTAATAACCCGCGCCGTCGCTGGGACCGTTGTCACTGGTGAAGATAACAATGGTGTTTTCCGCCAAACCCTGACGGTCGAGCTCGTCGAGCAGGCGCCCGATCTGGCGATCCATCTCGACCAGCACGGCCAGAAATTTCTGTTCGGCTTCACTGGAGGCGACGTCGGCGTAACGAGCGGCATCCTCCGGCAGCGGATAGTGCAGGCCGTGCACGTCGTTGGGAAAAACCTCCAGATAGAATGGCGTGTCGCCGGCGCGGTTTCGCCGCAGGAAATCGATGGCGTGATCGACATAGTGCCGGGTCATTTCGCGTTTGGGCGCGTGGGCGATGATCTTCCCGTGACCGAGCTTTTCGCTGGCCTTGGCGATTCCGGACTCAGGGAAAATGATGCGATCGCCGAGCCCTTCCAGCGCCACGATCGTTTCATCGAAACCATAGGCGGCGGGCAATGGCGCATCGTCGACATCACGGCCTCCGCCCAGATGCCATTTGCCGAAATGGGCCGTCCGGTAGCCGGCATCCTTGAAGATTTGGGCGGTGTGAATGGCCTGCGGATCGAGGTAATCCACCATCCGGCGCTGCGCGTTGTGCTTCCGCGTGTTCAGATAGGAATGGATGCGCCAACGCTGCGGATACTGGCCGGTGGCCAACGCCACCCGCGACGGCGAACAGATGGGCGCGTTGGAATAAAAATTGGTGAGCCTCACCCCGCCCGCGGCGAGCTGATCGATGTTGGGCGTATCCACCTTGGTGTTACCGAAACAGCCCAGATCGCCGTAGCCCATATCGTCGACGAACACCACGAGGACATTGGGACGCGGAGTCGCCGAGGGCGCGGCAACAGCAGACAATGAGACGGCGAAGACAACCGACAGGAAGGCGAAACAAAGTTTCATGAAAGGGGGTTTCGTTTTGACCACTCCTCCGCTCCTCCACGGGACAGCGATGTCGCGAGGCTCAGGCAAGGGGTTGCCGTGATCGGGGCGTGAGAGAGATCTCGGGGTGGCCGCGACAATGGCGCTACCACGGCACCTCATTCAAACGCCGGAGTGTGGTCCGAAAGAGCCATCCTGGCCGCACGCGGGTCGGGTCTCGCCACGCGCTACTTCGGCATCTCGATCAAACCGCGGCGGATGGCTTCGACCGCGGCCTGGGCGCGGTCGTTCACTTCCATCTTGCTGAGGATCTGCGCGACGTGCCGCTTCACCGTAAACTCGGAGATCTCCAACTTGGCCGCGATCTCCTTGTTCGCGAAACCTTCCGCGATGTGCGTCAGCACCTCACGTTCGCGAACCGTGATGACCGGCCCCGAGCGGATCTCGCTCAATTGCCGCGCCACCTCGGGCGGAATGTAACGGCCTTCGCCGTTCACCTGCCGCAGGGCTTTGAGCAATTCCTCCCGCGGAGCGGACTTGGACAGATAACCCACTGCGCCCGCGTCGAAGGCCGCCTGCAGTTCATCGATCCGCGAATAATTCGAGAAGATCAGAATACGCGCATTGGGGTCGATCGACCGAATGGCATACGTCGCGTCGATCCCACCACCTTCGGACAACTGCAGGTCCATCAACACCACCCGTGGACGATGCGTTTGATACACTTCCAAGGCTTCCGCGGGCGACTGGGCTTCCGCGATCACGCGAATGTCGTCTTCCAATTCCAAAGCGGTCACCAGACCGCTGCGGACTACAAAATGATCGTCGACTATTTGAACCGTGATGGACACTGGAAGGGGAAGAGATGGCAGGGGTGATCGTCAGTTTGCGGGACCGATAAACCGGTATCCACGTCGAAAAAGTAAAGCGCTTCGCTGCCGGAGTCAGGCAGACGCTCTCGCCGCCTCCCCGGCATTGATGGGCAACGTGATCTCGACCGTGGTCCCCTGCCCTGCCGCGCTGTGCCAGGCAACCGCGCCCCCGATCTTGCGCGCCCGCTCGCGTATGCCGATGCAGCCAAAGTGACCCGACCGGCCATGCGTCAAAGTCTCGCTTTCGAGTCCGCGACCATTGTCGATGATCCGCAGCACGAACCGCCCGTCCTGCATCGCCGTGGCCACCGCGATCTCGCTCGCCTGCGCATGCTTGAGCGCGTTGTTCACCGATTCGCGCACCATCAGGTGCAGGTGATGCAGCGTGCCGCCGGACAACGACGGCGGACGCGCGTCCAGCCGCAGTTCCACGTTGATGCCTTCAAGACCGCCGCAATTCCTGACGATGTCTTTCAGGGTTTCGACAAAGTCACCATCCCACGGATTGGTTTCACGCAGATTGGAGACGATGTTCTTGGTCTCGCACTGGATGCGGGCCAGCAGGCTGCGGGAAACGGCCATGATGTGGCGCCCGCTTTCATCGAAGGCCCGCGTCGCCGCCGCATCCAATCGCAAGCCCAGCCCGGTCAGATCCTGCTCCAGCGTGTCGTGAAAATCCTGCGCGATGCGTTGGCGTTCCTCCAGCGCCGCTTCCGATTCGATCCGTTCACGCAGCGCCGCGGTCTGCTGGCGCACCTGGCGGTGCAGCAGCACGTTCCAAACGACGGCGATCAGAATCAATCCGGCAAACGCGCCCAGCGATACCAGCAGCTTGCGCGGCGTCCACCACGGCGGACTCTCCAGCAACACCACGTCCGCCGAAGAGCGCGACTGCAGATACATCGCGCCCGCCATGCGCACAAAATCGAGACTGGGCGCGACCTCCACATGGCAGATGCCGGTCACCCGCACCTGGGAGCCCGCTGGCGGAGGCGGCTCCTCGCCAATCACAAAGGCATGAATCGTGCGGTTTCGGCCCGCCAGCACCAAGGAATACCCGTCCGACGTCTCGAACACATCCGCCACCCGCGCCGTGACCGCCACCAAACGGGTGTCGTGGCCCACGTTCAACAGATCCGGCGAGGCCACCTCCACCGGCGCGGGCACCGGTCCGGCTTGGCGGGTGAGAACCTCGGCATCCACCACCGAGGCGGCGAACTGCAGCACCTCCGTGAAGCCCATCAACTCCACCCGATCGCCCACGTCCAACGCCGTGGGCCGCACCAGCCGCGCCGCAAATGTGGTGTAATCCTGCTGCAAATACACCTCTCCGCCCGGGAAGATGGCCGTGATCGTCCCCAAAACCCGGATACGCCGGTCACTGCGCCCGGTCGGGCTGAAGGCGAGCAGGTCTCCGGCCGCGATTCGCGGAACGGTTTCCGGCGCCTGCGGCGGCTCGATGACTTCGACCGCGTCCCAGGATTGAATGCGCACGAACGTTTCCACCACATGACGTTGGTCGTTGATGGAGCCGGCACTGAGCCCACTGACGCGCACCTTCGCGTCGATCAAGTCGAGATGCAGGGGCGGCAGTTGATCCACCCGCACATCAAGAATGCGCGCCCCCATGGCCAGGCGCAGCCGTGTCCAATCGCTGTTTTGCTCAAGCGAGCGCACGATGCCTTCGACCGCCACCTGTTGATAAAAATAGCGCGCCTCCACGATGTCATCAAAGCCCGCCGGGATGGCATCCGGAGTCAGCCCACGTCGCAGCAACCGCACCTCCGCCGGTCCCACTCCCGCAATGTAGAGTCCCATCTCGGTCCTGCCCACGACTTCGATTTCATCGCCGACCCGCAGCGACATCTGGTCCGCGCTCGGCCGAAAAAAGGTGCCGCCGGTTTCATCCTGAAACAGGATAGCCGTGCTCTGCACCAGAATCACCACGCCGGTGATCCGCACCGGTTTTTCCCTCCGGGCCTCCTCTACCGACAGGGACCGCACGTCGATCACCCGGGTAAGCGGAGCCTCGTCGGCTCGCACGGTTGACCAGAAACCGAGCGCCGCCACGCAAAGGAATAAAGCAGCACAATTCCGCAATGGCATGAAAGGGGTAGTCGAGAGCCCAGACTGCGATGTCAGTCCAAGCGGTGGGGTAAGAAAGTTATCGGAGTCACATAGGCGAAATCTTTTTCCACCAACGTGGTCTCCAGCCGTCAGCCGTCGCCCGACCCACGGCGCGGAAAGCCGTCAATTGTCGGCTTTGAAACGTTCGTGCGCGTCGCGGCGGAAGTCATCCATTTCGCCCACGAGTTCTGCCGCCTTGGCATTGTCTCCTGCCTGGAGCGCGGCGGAGATCGCGTCGATCTGGTCCACCAGTTTTTTCATTCCCGCTTCATAGTCAGCCTGAAAACGTTCGCGTTGCGCTTCGGGGATACTCGCGGTCCGCGCCGGGATCATGGAGCCGGCCGCCACCGCAGCTTCCCGCATCTGGGCGAGCAGTTCCACGGAGGCCGCGTTCTTGTCGGCCTTGTCCACCTGCCGGCGCAGCCTTCGCCACGGCGTGTTGAGATCCTCCATCCGCAGTCCGAGCTCCGTTTGCTCGGAGTCATCCTGCGCCGCGGCGGTGGCAGGCAGCACGGCAAGGGGTCCCAGCAGCGTCAGCACGCTGGTCAGGCCAAGAGTCAGCATCCGCACGCTGGCGAAACGAAAAGGGGAATGATTTTTCATGAGATAGGATTTGTGCTGGGGAGGCTCGGCGTGATCGCGGTAGATCAACGCATCAGATCAACAGACGGGAGATCGCGTGGCCGCCGTCGGTGAGCGGAACGGGGCGCGAATCGACGACCACTTCCTTGCTCGGATTGATGCCCATCGCGGCCAGAATGGTCGCATGGAAGTCCGGCACGGACACCGGGCTTTCCACCACCTTGGCCGAGAGGTCATCGCTCACGCCGTAGGCGCCGCAGTGATTCAATCCGCCGCCCGCGAGCACCATGGTGAAGAGATCGGCCTGGTGGCCGCGACCGCCGCGACCGTCGAATTCGCCCGGACGACCAAACTCCGTGCCGATCGCAATCAGCGTCTTGTCCAACAGTCCCTTTTCCTCGAGGTCCTCGATCAAAGTGGCGAACGCCTCGTCGAGTTGATTGATCAACACGTGTTGCTGTTGATGCGACTCGTTGTGCGTATCCCAACCGGCGCCGTTCACGAAATTGAGATTGTGGGACACCTCGATGAACCGCACGCCGGCCTGCACCAGCCGCCGCGCCAGCAGGCAGCGTTGCCCGAACTCGCTGCCGTAGCGTTGGCGCAGTGAACCGGGCTCTTTGTCGAGATTGAAATTGCGCATGAATTGCGGACCCGCGAGACGCAGGGCCTGCTGCTGGGTTTCCTCGTATTCCGCCAGCAGCAGCGCATCGGATTTCCGCTCCTGCAGCGGGGACAACAATTGCTGCCGCCGGGCGACCCGGGTGTGGTCGATGCCACTCGGCAGGGAAAGTCCGGCGGGGCCGCGTTCGGTATCGATCAGATAAACATATCCCGCTTTCGGACCGAGAAAGCCCGGGCCGCGGGTGGCGCTGGGAAATCCCATCAACATGTAGGCGGGCACGTTTTCGCCCTTGGCGCCCAGCTCGTGCGCCACGATGGAGCCGATCGACGGATACGCGGTGGCGCCGCTGATCGGCCGGCCGGTGTGCACGAAGTTGGTGGCCAACGCATGCTCCGAACCCAACCGGTGATTGACCGTGCGCACGGCGGTGATGCGTTCCGCGAGTCGTGCGGTGCGGGCAAGATGCTCCGTGTAGGAAACGCCCGCGACTGCGGTCGGGATGACCTTGTAGTCGGTGCCCGGCGTGCGCGTCTTGGAACTGCCCCGCTTCTTCGGATCGAAGGTGTCGATCTGCGACATGCCTCCGCCCAGCCAGATGAAGATGCAGTGCTCCGCCTTCCCCAGCGCGACGGACTTCGCGGCCGACGCGCGCAGAAGACCCGGCGACAAGGCCGTGGCGGTGGATGCGAGGGCGAGGTTGGATAAAAAGGTGCGACGGTTCATGATGCAGCGGGGTCGGGGGTTTGCGGTTTCGGGGTAGCTTGAAGGCGTGGTGTGGTGTTACATGACCCGTGTCCACTCCGGCGCGTTGAGCATGGCCCAGACGACGTCCTCGTAGCGGGTGCGCCAGTCGGCCTGCAGGCGGCGGGTCGGCGGATCGCCGCGCTTGGCTTCCGCTTCCTCCTCCAGGCGCAGAGTATTGGCTTCGGGAATGTTGTGATTGGACCAGGCCACGAATTTCTTCCGCGGCACTTCAGGCAACGGCGTCAATTCGCCGGTGACTTTGCGCGCATCATAACCGTCGCGCAACGCATCGACGTAGGTGGCGAGTTCGGTTTCCGACGGCGTGCGGGTGAAGAGACGCAGATACAGGCGCTCCACCAACGTTTCCACCGACTGGTCTTCCAGCGCCAGCGTGGTCAGGCCGTTGTCATCGCTCATGCGCGTCAGCCACGTCATCATGGTGCCGTTGGCCAGCAGCGCGGGTTGCAACACGTTGGGTTCCGTTGCCCGCAGGCCCGAGCCCGGCGTGGTGCGCGCGCCCTGCCAACCGAACACCTCCAGCACTTCCGTCACCGCCTGCAGACGCGGCAGCATGAGGCTGGGACGATCGCGCTCATTCGAACCCGAAGTGAGCGTCCAGGATCGATGCGCCTCGCCCAGATCCTGCGCCAGTCCGACCGGACGGGCGCCGTCGATGTCGATGTTCACCGGGCCGACCGCATCCACCATCGATTTGCCGGTGGCCGCGAACAGCGAATCCACCAACTGCTCCGCACGGATGCGGCGCACCGATCGCGCCACATAGAACGAGCCCGGTTTCGCCACCGTCGGATCGACCTCGCGTTGATAGGCATGCGAGTTGAGGACCAGCCGCATGATCGCTTTCTGATCATAGTCGGAACGCACCAACTCCCGCGCCAGCCAGCGCAACAACTCGGGGTGCGTGGGCTCCGATTTTTCCCAATCGCTCGCCGTCTCCACCAGGCCGCGGCCCATGAAGCGTTGCCAGATGCGGTTGACCATGACTTCAGCAAAGCGCTCGTTCTGCGGCGCCGTGATCATCGCCGCCAAACGATCGCGGGAAGACTCGGGATTCTCCGCCAGTTCAGTTGCCACCTGCTCATCAACGTAGCGCCCGAAAGGCCAGGCAGGGTCAACCACGGAGCCCGGCGGCAGGGTCACCGAGATCAGGGGCTTGCGGCCACCTTCGCTCAGTTTGTCCAGTGAAACACTGCTGGTTTCCGGCACCTCCAGCGGCTTGGTCGCGAGCATCGCGGCCAGTGAAAACAAATCCTCCTGCTTGGAAACGTGGGAGGGCGCGTCGTGACAGCGGGCGCACTGCATGTCGACGCCGAGGAAGGCCGAACTGAGTATGATGCCCTTGGCCGCCATCGGCACGTCGTTCTGCGACGCGATGGCAAATCCCGCCGGGCCGCCGAACAACCGGCTGCCTTCCAGCCGCACCAACTCGGTCACGAACAAGTCGAGGGGCTTGTTGTCCAACATCGACTCATACACCCACCAGCGGAACGGCCCGGTGTTGTTGAGCGTGGCGTTGATGAGGTTGGGGTTTTCGGCCAGCAGATCGAGCCAGTAGCCCATCTGGTGATCGGCCCAGCGGTCATCCGCCAGGAGGCGATCAATCAAACGGGCGCGACGGTTCACGGACGAATCCGCCAGGAACGTCTCGATCTCCGCCTCGCTCGGCGTGACTCCGACCGTATCCAGATAAACCCTACGCAGGAACGTCATGTCGTCCGCCAGATCGCTGACGGCGAAGTTGGTGTCCTCAAACTCCGGCCAGACGGCGCCTTCGTCGATCCATTGCGTGAGCAGCGCCACCTCGTCGTCCGTCAGGCGATCGCCCTTGGCCGGCATCACTTCGTCCTCATAGGGACTGAGAATGCGGAACATGATGGAGCTCTCATCCGCATCGTGGGGCACGATGCCCGGACCATCCGCCTTGCCGCCGGCAAAGGCCGCCTCGCGGGTGTCGAGCCGCAGACCGCCCTTCACCTTGCTGCCCTGATGGCAATCGTAGCATTTAGCTTCGAGCAGCGGTTTGATGTCGCGAAAATAGTTCACCTCGCCGGCACCCGCCTCGCTCGCGCCGGACGCCGCTTCCGCGGCGTGGATGCGCTGGGCCAGAAAGTGATCAATGGCGTTGAAGGCCGGGAAGCCGGACGGCAGTTCCGGCACCGTTTCGTCCGGCGTGCCGCGCAGGTAGTCCTGGGCCACTTCCCGGCGATGATTCCAGTAACCCACATTCTCCGCCCGACGAACCTGACGTGACGCCCGGTTCATCGCCGCAAGACGTTCACGGCGCTCGGCAGTGTAAGCCTTCCAACCCGCGTCCGTGTAAGCCACCTGCCGCGTCCCCGGGGAGAGGAGTTGCCAGTGATCGGAGCCTTCAAGCGCCACCGCCACCACGGTCTCGCCCAGATCGAGTCGAAAGGGACCGCCCACACCGGACCCAAGCTGGCCGATCAGGGTTTCGAGCACGACCGCCACCGGTTCGCCGTCGAACGCCAGTTCCACGACATCCTCCCGATTGCCCGGCGGCAGCGGCCGGCACTGGGCGCCCAGATCCAGCGTCTTGTCCTGTGTCTCCAACGGCAGGAAGCCGTCGATGGCCC
>CBINJL010000069.1:0-9555 GCA_966250925.1 uncultured Opitutus sp.
CGCGCTTCGGCCTGTAGGAGCAGATTTATCTGCGACGAATCTTACGAGGAGCTTAACTCGCAAATAAATTTGCTCCTACCTCGCGCTCAGCTTCCCGGCTTCTGCACCGGAATTTTCGCGAGCTCCGGCGGCAGCGCGTCCGGCTGATACGTTGGAAAACTCAACTCCAGCAGCGTGCCCGATCCGGAGCGCAAGTGTGGCAATGGCGTCGATATCATGCGCTCGGCCAAAGTTGCCTGAATAAGCGATGACAAATGGTTTCGGTTCGGCTCGAGAGGACGCCACGGAGGGGCGGGTTCTCGGTGGAGGCGACGGAAACCAGTTGGGATGCACCCAAGTGTTAGAGGGATCAATGCCCTGAGCCTGCACGAGGCGCTGCATGTCGGCGCCGATTGTCACGATGCCGCGGCTGCGATTCCATTCACGGTTACGCCACCTGAGCAACGGTTGGAAAACTGACCGCGACCACTTCGGCGCGAGGAGCGCGATGGCGACTTCCGGATACAGATCCTGCGTCCAATGCCAAACCGCGGCGCCCTGTCGTCGCGCTGTGTTTCCGAGAAGTGGGCCCAGCAACGGAGGATCGGTCATGAACACCACCAAATCGCCAGGGGCGACGAGGTGGCGCAGGTTTCGGCGGACATGTTGGAGGAAGCCGAGGTAGCCCCGAATGCGTCCGATCATCGTGCGGTGTGATCGTATCGTGGTCGCGGCGTCACGATGAACGGTCACGCCATGCAGGCGCTCCTGAGAGAAGTGTTCCGTTGTAGAGGCCGTGATGACTGCGACTGACAGGCCAGCCGCGGCCAAACCACTGGTCAGATCGCTCAGCAATTGCGAGGTTGCCTCCATGCGCGGGCGATACACCCGATTTACGAAAATTATTTTGCCAGAGGGCACAAATGCGAAGGGAACCGGCGATAGCGGGAAGACTTCGCGAGAATCAATCCGCTCCCTTGGATGCAGCGGATGCTCGGCGACGCAGTTCCGAGCCTTTGGCCGTGCTGAGGAATTCATAGATCCCCATCAGCCTGCAGAACACATAGCCGCGATAGCCGTCGAGAAAGCCGCGACGGACGATGTAGTGATAGCTGAAACGCAGGAACGGCCGAAATGGCAGTCTCCGTGCGAGGTGTTTGATCCGCCGCTTGCGCGCCAAGCCGGGATCGATTTTGGCGTTTGCGGCGGCATGCACCGCGTTTGAGTCGAGGTCCAGTTTTGCTTCCCAATTGCTGTAGCGGTTGTGCTTTTCCACCCAGATCGAAATCGAAGGGAAGGCATAGTGCTCAAGTTCGCCACGAAGGTAGCCGGATGCACCGTTGAGGCTGACATGTTCATGCACTTCATTGTCACCCGAACCGGTGTCTTCGACATTGGGTAACTGTTCGTATCGCCCGAGTCGGTGGCGGAAAAAACGAAGGTTCCAACTTGGGTAGTATCCGCAGTGTTTCAACCATCCATCGAGAAACCAAAAGCGACGATTGACGTAATATCCTGCAACGTCTGCCGCAGGGGAATTCACGATGCGACGGAGTTCGGCGGTCAGTTCCGGGGTGAATCGCTCGTCGGCATCGAGAATGAATACCCAGTCGTGCTTCCACTCCACATTGGCGAGTGCCCAGTTTTTTTTCTTGGGCAAGCGTCCGTTCCAATCGAACGAGACTACGCGCGCGCCCAGGTCTTCTGCGATCGCCGCGGTGCCGTCGGTCGAGCGACTGTCGACGACTACGATTTCGGCGGCCGCGCGTGCAGATGCAATACAGGCCCGGATATTGTCCCGCTCATTGAAGGTGGGAATGAGAACGGAAATTGGCAATCGGTCGGTCATCCTGAAGCTGGAGAGAAGGGAGCACGTGCAGAAAGAGATTCGCCCAACGACAACAGGCGAACCCCGATGGAATTGACGGTCCAGAAACACAAAGTCACCGCGGGATTTTCGAAGGGGAATTCCACGGCTGCGTAAATTGCGAGAATGACCGTGCCGAACGCCAGAAAGACAGCGAGCGAGTCCCTGCCCATACGTTGCCGAAACATGAACCACGGCATCAGCCACAGTGCTGCGACACAGATTACGCCGACTGCGCCGGTTTCGGCAAAGGTCTGCAACCAGTCCGAGTGCGCCTCTTCGTAGATGTATTGGGGGCCGTCGGTGCTTTTGGGACGGGTGTTGAAGCGGAGCCAAAGCAGGCGGTAGGTGTCGAATCCCCAGCCGGTGATCGGCTGCTGGCGTCCGATTTTCCAGGTGTCGCGATAAACTTCGAACCGATCATCCGCGTAGGAACGGTCTTTGCGCGGATTCAACTGATCAATCGTCTGCTCAATCCGCGCTTCGATTTGCGGTGCGGCAAGAACAGCCACGCCCATCCCCGACAGCAGCAACGCGGCGACGAGCGAGACCGTCAGTGTGCGGGCGCGGCGTCGCCGCTCGCGGGTGGTGGCGTTTTGCCAAAAACGTCGGACCGCATCGCCGGTAGTGCCGGCGATCACGATCGCGCCCAGCACCGCGCTCGAACGCGATGTGCTGAGCGGTAGGGTTGCGGCCAGAAACAACGCGCCCAGCAAGGCCAGTAGGGCGGGGCTGTGCCAGAACCCACGTCCCTGGTCGTGCCGGCTCAAGGGATACACCAATCCGAACATCAGGACCAGATGCAGCAGGGCAAAGGCGCCCCAGTGATTGTGATAGATGAATGAGGCGAAGAACGCCGGGTTGGGTGAGGTTTCCCAGCCCAGCATGATGTCGGTGCGCAAGAGTTTTTGTATTGTGCCAAACACCGCCAGCGCGGCGGCATTGATTGCCATCAGGATCAGCAGGCGCATCAACCGGCGCCGGCTGTCGATGTTGAGCGCGGCGTTGAAGGCGGACAGCACCAGCCCGGCATACAGCCACAGCCCGTGGAGGGTGAGGGCAGGATCAAAGCTGCTCGGCAACCACGTGATATGTGCGATGGGGCGGTAAACCTGCGCGCCGAAATAGGAGACGATTGCGAAACTCGGGTTGACGGCGGAGAGTAATGTCAGGATGCCGAACACGATGCCGGGCAGGAGGCAAAGCAGAGGCCATCGCAGTGCACGGCCGGTGGCGACGCGCTGCCACAGGCCGGCCAGCGTGAGCACGATGCCCAGCGTGCCCCAGACGATCATTGGCGTATCCATCCAGTGGATGCGGCCGCCAAATCCCCACGTTATCCCCACCACGAAAACCGACAGGTGCCACCAGGTGAGCGATTCGAGCACATGTCCGGGAATGTGCGGACGACGCGAGGAGACAGGCATGGTCAGCGGGACGGACGTAGAGTCGTGTAGAAGTCGAGCATATCGCCAGCGGAGCGCTGCCACGAAAACTCCGTCATCATCCAGTCCCGGCCCCGGCGTCCCATGGCCGCAAGGACGTCGGGTGTTTGCTGCAAAACCTCACGGAGCGTTTCCTCAAACGTCGCCCAAGGCATGCACCAGCCGGCTTCCCTGCCATTGAGTTCGGTCCAGGGCATGCTGTCGGTGCAGACTGCAGGGATGCCGGCGGCCAACGCTTCCGCCACGACCATGCCGAAGTTTTCCGAATGTGAGGGCAGTATCAGCAATTCGGCGACGGCATAGGGAGGCGGGCGGCCTACGCCGTTGAACACCTTGATGCTGTGGGCGTGTCCCGCCTGCAGCACGTAGCGATCGAGTTCCCGGGCGGTGAATTGATCGGGCAGGCCCACCATGAGGAGCATCCAGTCAGGCGGCGCGATCTGCCCCCACAGGTCGATGCATTCGATGACGCGTTTTTTGGCGTGAAAGCGGGAGTAGAACAGCGCCACACGCCGGGTCTCCGTCGGCAACGCTTCTTCCGTCCAATGCTCGCGGGCGACGACGAGTTGCCGGTCGCTAGGCAGGTCGACGCCATTGCCGACCACCGCGATGGGCTGAGTGAAGCCGAGTGCACGGATGGCGGAGGCTTCCTCCGCACTGGTGGCATGCCAGCCGGAGGCGGCCGCAAATGCGCCGGGATGCAGCATGCGGTTGGCCCAATCCTTCCGTTTGCGATGATGTTGCCATGCCCAGGGCAGCATCATTCCGCGGGGGGAAATGACCAACGGTGCGCCGGTGCGAAGAGCCAGCTGATGAGCATAGTGCAGGGTGCGGTGCCAGATGGCGTGGTGATGCACGATGTCGGGCTTGTGCGTATCCAGGGCCTTCGCCATGCGTCCGCTGCGCCCGAAGGCTTTCGGGCTTGAGCGCGGAAAGTAGTGAAATGCTGCGGCATCGGAAGGCGCGGCCTCGCTGCCAATCGTGGCCGCTCCGGTGGTGAAGACCTGCACGTCGTGACCGTGCCGCGCCTCGGCGTTTGCAAGTGCGGGCACCGACCGGCTGGGGCCGCCGTCCTCGGGACGCATCGCCGTGATGGTATGGAGAATCTTCATACGATCGGCGGACGTGGTTTGATGGGACGGGCCGGGTTGCCGACGCAAATGGTGGCGGCAGGGAGGTCCTTCACCACGACGGAGCGGGCGCCGACCACGGCGAGTTCGCCGATGCTCACCCCAGGACCGACAAAACAATCGGTGGCGATCCAGGCATTGCGGCTGATGGTGATGGGGGCCGTGGTCAACGGCATTTCCCACCGTGTGAAATCATGACTGCCGGCGCACAGGTGGATGTGCCGGCTGAGGTTGGCGCCGTCCTCCAGCGCTACCGGCGCGAGATTGTAGATGCGGCAGCCGGGGCCGATGAGGGTGCCGGCACCAAGGGTGAGCTGCCACGGGAAATGGATGTCGGCATCGGGCCAGACCCGGGCGGGAGCTTCGCGACGATCACGAACAGTTGCCCCAAAAGCGCGTAGGCAGAAATTCCGCCAGCGGAAACATGAAGGCGGAGACCAGCGGAAAACGGTCTTGGCGACGAGCAGCCAGAGCAAGCGGCGCAACTTGGTGCGGGAAGACCAAGGCGAGGGGCTGTTGTGACCGAGCAAATTCAATGGCAGCGGGTTAGCGAACCGGAAGGAGTTTGGCGAGCATTGCGCACAACGCGGACGTGGCAGCGGCGTAACTGTAGTTCGCGATGTGGGTGGTGGTTGCCCTGCGGAGTCGCTCGCGGTCGCCACGAATCGCGGTGTGCGCACTCTGCAAAGTCAGTGCGAGCACCGCCGCGTTGCCGGCTGGGAATGTCCAGCCGGTTTTCCCGGAAACGATCAGATCGGCGGCGCAACCGACATGATCGCTGACAATGGCAGGAGTGCCGCACGCCATCGCTTCGTTGACAATCAGCCCCCAGGTTTCGCCCGGACCTTGGCTGGGCAGGGCGACGCAGTCTGCGGCTCGAAGCGCGGCGGGCATCTCGCTCTGGTTGTGAAACGGGAGCAGGCGCACGCGTTGCGGAGCGCCGCTGGGATCGCCCATCTCAGGTCGCAGAGCACCGTCGCCGAGCAATCCCAGCGTAGCGCCGGCGAGGCGTGCGTTCAGAAACGCTTCCAGCAACAGGTCGGGACGCTTCTTCGTTTCAAATTTTCCGGCGAAGAGAAAGAGCACATCGGACGTCGGTATGTCATGACGTTTGCGCCACTCCCGGGCATCCGCATCGGTGGCCTGGGCGAAGCGATGATTGTCGATGCAATGCGGCACGTGAAACAGTTGGTCGGCCGCGACGTCGTGCGCCTGATAAAAGTCGCGATTGGCGCTGCCGACACAGGCAAACGCGTCGTAGCGGCGAAACTGCCGTTGGAGAAACTGACGGCGGATAAAATCCTTGGGCGAGCGACGCGACGGACGTCCCAGCAGATGGGTGTCGCCGCGCAGAATAATGGGACTGCGTTTCCAACGTCGAGGCAGTGCCCAAAGGCTACGCCAGCCGTAGCCGAAGGCCAGCACCGCATCGGGCCGCCAGGCCTCCAGACGCTCGCACAGCGATGGATTGTCGAGTCCGCGAAAATGATGCGTGCCAGGATCGCGGGCGCGATTGGGCACGAATTCATGCGTGTAGCCAGAGAGCAAATCGATGTCCCAGACAACTTCGCGACCGAACTTTTGATCCGTTTTCTTAGTGACGCCGAAGTCCCACAGATAAAAGACGCGCAAATCGAATGCGTCGCGGCGGGCGATATCAGCGAACCACGGCGCGTAGTATTGCACCGGATGAGACGCGACAATGGCGAGGCGACGCACCGCACTCATCGTGGCGATTGTTCTTCCTGTTCGGAGGTTGTGTTCTGGGCATCCGACGGCGCTTCCTCGTCAATGTGTTCCTCCGGTTCGTAGGGAAGAATCGTGCGAGGATGATCGACGAACGGCAAAAAGGCGGCGGACGTGATGATGATCGATTGGAACAATGACGTGACGAGCACACTTGCGACCATTTCAAACGAGATGGTGAGACCGGCGAAGATCATGATGGCGACGAGCCCTTCGAGTGACATCAGAGGCTTGGTGGCGGATTTTTTTTCCAGCCATGCGCAAATAAGGCCGAGCGCGGCGCCGAGGGAAACGGCACCAAAGATGCGCCCAAAATTACCATAGGCCTCCGCCAGCAGGCCCCAAGCAATGTAGGTGCGGTAGGTTGCCTGCAGGGACTGCCGACCGAAGTGGACATTGAGCATGATCTGGCCTTCGTGGGCACGCGGTTTATTGGGCCAGAAAAATCGGGGAACCAGCAGCGGTGGAATCAGCGCATAGGTGGCGCCATCCAGCGTGGGGATGTTGCGCCGATCCACTGCGTTGATGGCAAAAAGGACGTTTTGCAGATTGTCCACGCGGTTGAGCATGGATGCCTCATCCTCCATCTCTTCGCCGCGTCCACCCAGCGCCGGATGCGACAGTCCTTCGAGACTCAGTTCAGCCCACTCGGTATAAAACGCGGGAATATCCGTTAATGTCGTGCGCTCATTGATGCCGTCTTCGCCCCAGTAGCGCCCTCGCATCTCGCTTTTACCCACATGCAGGAATGACGCGAAAACCGCGACGATCATGATAAATTTCCAAGGGATGCGGCCTGCGCCCCAGAAATGTCCGATCAAGATCGCGGCGACGAGATTGATGGACGCCGACAGGAGTAACTCGGTGCAGAGAATGATCAGGTTGATCGCAAACGTTACCCACAGCGTTCCGCGCAGATGCGCTTTGCTTCCAGGGGAGGACACCGCGATGCTCAGAAGAAAATAACCCACGATCGACGCCGCCTTGGTCAATGCCGCCACCACCGGCATAGTGCCGGATGGCAGGGCTGAGAATATGGGATCCAGCAGCCCCATGATGTCGGTGACGTTGTATGAGGTCACCACCATCACCAAAAACGTGCCCAACTTTTCGATGGCACCTCCGCGATTCGCATCGAGAGCTTTGAAGGCCCGGGCGCGATAGCTACCCAACCGGATTTGCCCCATGAAAAAGGACCATGAAAGGGCCAGGCTGACCAAAAAAAAGCAGACCTCCCTTCCTGCCACCGCCACATCTTCCGACGGCATCCGCAGCATGATCGGGTTACTCGACATGATGGGGATGCCATACGCGAAATAGTGCTGCACTGCGAACATGGGCACCAGCGGTAATCCCGTTGCTTTGCCCCGCCAAAATAGAAGCGCGGCAAGTGTGCCGGCAGTGATCCAGACTAGGCCGACTGCGCCGGGGCTTTTCTGCCAGAACAACAGCCCGATGGGAACGCACATCGCGATTCCGATCCAAAGCAATGAGCGTTGGAGAAAACGCTGAACCACATGCCCCATCGATGAGAGGAATATCTCGGGTGTATGGGCGGCGGGGTGCAGCGAACTGGGACTGAACTCTGTCATGCGGCGTGGGAAGGCTCAAGATGCAGCGCGCGACGCAGTGATTCCAGCGCTTTACGGGGAGCGAATCGACTTTCGATGCAGAGAAACGAAATCACTGCGAGTATGATCGGTAAAATGAAGGCAAGGAGTGGCCGGTCCTGCGTGATCCAACCTTCGGGGCCGAGAAACGGCTGCTGCCAGAGATAGAGGCTGTAGGAAATCAAGCCGAGCGCTGGCAAAAATCCCTGTCCGGTCACACGCTCCAGCCAGCCGCAGTCAAATCGGTGCAAGACGGCAATGATCCACGCCGCCGCCAATGCATCGCCCGTGAAGCCGATGGCGATGTTGAACCCGGGGATTTCGTGGCGTCCCCACGGCGCGATCAGCGTGATCCAACTCAGCGAGAGCAGAAGTCCCTTGCGGCGCCAGCGTCCCAGGAACGCATGCACCCGCGGATCGTTCAGAAACAACGCGGTGGCGCACCCTAACGCGAGACCGTCGGAATCGGTGTGCAGCATCACCCCCAGATATCCCCGCAGGTCCGGAAACAGGAAATAGGTTCCGACGCGCACAAGCGGACTGAGCAGCACCACTGCCAACGCCACCCATTTCGCCCGTTGTGGCCGCAGGAGCACGAAGACCGGCGGCCATATGAGATAAAACTGACTTTCCACACACAGCGTCCAAATGTGTCCAATATTCCAATACACGCTGCCGGAATCCGGGGCGGTCCACAGCACCGCGTAGTTTTGCACAAACGTCGCCGCCCCGAGCCAGGAACTTAGCGGCAATGGCGTGCCTCGCCAGATTAGCCAACCAGCCACGGCGGCGAGGTAGCAATAAAAGGCAGGCAGAATGCGCCGGGCCCGACGCCGATAAAAAGCGCCGATGGCGATTTGGCCATCGCGGCGGTGTTCGCGCAGCAACAGCTCCGTGATCAGGTAGCCGCTTAGCACAAAAAACAGACGCACGCCGAAACCGGCGTTGAAAAACGCGAGCAGCCAATCGCGCTGGACAGTCGAAAGGCCGGGGATGTGTGCGAGAGCGTGTCCGGCGAGAACCAGCAGAATGGCAACCCCGCGGAGGCCGTCGAGTGACGCGATGCGATTCAAGGCGAGGTTTCCGAAACGGGGTGGTCGAGCAGCGGCTGCAGGACTTGCCACCACTGTTCAGCCACGGCCTCCAATCCACGCAGGTTGAAATGAGTGCCGTCACCGCGAAACTCGGGACCGAGCAAATCGAGATCCGGACCGGGAAGAATTTGGAGAAGATCGGCGGTTTGAGCCTGGGCCAAGCGGATCTGTTCGTTAATCGCGGCATTCGCCATCACGGTGGCGCGGGCGACGATCCAACGGGCCTCAGGCGCCACCGATGCAGTAGACTGCGCGAGGGTTTCGAAGTCGTGTAGATACGCCGCACCGCTCGCATGTTCGTCCACGCCTTCGCTTTCGCCCTGTTGCCAAAGAATGAAATCAGCGGGCAGTCCCGCATCGCGCAGTTCACGCAGCGTGCGCATCAATCGATCGTGCGCACTGCGGCCCGGTTGCCAGTCGAGCACGCGGCTGGAGCCTTGTCCCACCGAGGCGAATATCACCGCTTCGTGTTGCCCCGACATAATGATCCGGGCCCCCAGCGCGGGCCAGGGCGAGCCTCCGTTGCCGGATGCCCCGGGCATGGGGTCGACGGCTTGCGTGATCTCATTGTCGAAAAACGCATACAAGCCCTGGCCCCCCGCAGTGCGCACCTGCCCGTGGTTGGCGGCGTTGGATTGGCCGGCGACGACGAACACTTCCCCCACGCCGACGTGTTCCACCACG
>CBINJL010000070.1:0-9516 GCA_966250925.1 uncultured Opitutus sp.
AAGGATTTGACCGACAACGTGAACTCGATGGCGAACAACCTCACCACCCAGGTGCGCAACATCGCCGAGGTTACCATCGCCGTCGCGTCGGGCGACTTGTCGCGCAAGATCACCGTCGATGTGCGCGGCGAGATTCTGCAGCTCAAGGAAACCATGAACACCATGGTGGAGCAGCTGCGCTCCTTCGCTTCCGAAGTGACCCGCGTCGCCCGCGAGGTCGGCACCGAGGGCCGCCTCGGCGTGCAGGCCGTGGTGCCGGGTGTCGCCGGCACGTGGAAGGATCTCACCGACTCCGTCAACGCCATGGGAGCCAACCTCACCGCCCAGGTGCGCAACATCGCCGAAGTGACGACCGCCGTCGCCCGCGGCGACCTTTCCCGCAAGATCACCGTCGATGTGAAGGGCGAAATCCGCGAGCTGAAGAACACCATCAACACCATGGTCGACCAGCTCAACGCCTTCGCCGCCGAGGTGACGCGCGTCGCCCGCGAGGTCGGCACCGAGGGCAAACTCGGTGGCCAGGCCGTCGTGCCCGGCGTCGCCGGCACGTGGAAGGACTTGACCGACTCCGTCAACGTCATGGCGGCCAACCTGACCGACCAGGTTTCCGGTATCGTAAAAGTGGTGACAGCCGTGGCCAACGGCAACCTGCGCCAGAAACTCACCGTGGAGGCCAAGGGCGAAGTCGCCGCGCTCGCCGAGACGATCAACAACATGACCGATACGCTCGCGACGTTCGCCGATCAGGTGACCAACGTCGCCCGCGAGGTCGGCGTCGAAGGCCGGCTCGGCGGTCAGGCCCACGTGCCCGGCGCCGCCGGCACGTGGAAGGATCTCACCGGCAACGTGAATCTCCTCGCCGCCAATCTCACCACCCAGGTGCGCGCCATCGCCGAGGTCGCCACCGCCGTGACCAAGGGCGACCTCACCCGCGCCATCCAGGTCGAGGCCCGCGGCGAAGTCGCCGAGCTCAAGGACAACATCAACACGATGATCTACAACCTCCGTGTCACCACGGAGTCGAATCAGGAGCAGGACTGGCTCAAGACCAACCTGGCCAAGTTCACCCGCATGCTGCAGGGCCAGCGCGACCTTTCCACCGTCGCGCGCATGCTTCTCACCGAGCTGCCGCCCCTGGTCGATGCGCAGCAGGGAAGTATCTACCAAATGGATACCGACTGCGAGGAAGGTCCGGCGCTCCGTCTGCTCGCCGGCTACGCCCAGCGCCCCGGCCAGCCCGAGACCCTGCGCCTCCGCGAAGGGTTGATCGGCCAGTGCGCCGCCGACCAGCAGCGCATCCTCCTTTCCGACGTGCCGCCCCAGCAATACCGCATCAGCACGTCCCTGCTCGAAGCCGATCCGATCAACATCGTCGTCCTGCCGGTGTTGTTTGAAGGCCAGACCAAGGCGGTCGTCGAACTCGCTTCCCTGCGCCCGTTCAGCTTCACCCACATTTCCCTGCTCGAGCAGCTCACCCAGTCGATCGGCGTGGTGCTCAATACCATCGAATCGACCATGCGCACCGAGGGTCTCTTGCAACAGTCGCAGCAGCTCACGGTCGAGTTGCAGCAGACCAACGAGGAGCTCGCCCAGAAGGCGCGTCAGCTCGCCGAACAGAACGCCTGGGTCGAGCGCAAGAACCGCGAGGTCGAGCAGGCCCGGCGCGCCCTGGAGGAACAGGCCGCGGAACTCGCGCTCACGTCGAAATACAAGTCCGAGTTCCTCGCCAACATGTCGCACGAGCTGCGCACGCCGCTCAACTCCATCCTCATTCTCGGCCAACAGCTGGCCGACAACGGCGGCGGCAATCTCACCACCAAGCAGGTCGAATACGCCCGCAACATCCACTCGTCCGGCACCGATCTGCTCAACCTCATCACCGACATTCTCGACCTCTCCAAGATCGAATCCGGCACCGTCACCGTCGACGCCGAGGAAATCAGTTTCCTCTCCCTGCGCGATTCTCTCGAACGCAACTTCGCCCACGTCGCCGAGGCCAAGAACCTGCCCTTCGTGGTAGACTTCGCCGACAACCTGCCGCGCGCCTTTTCCAGCGATCCCAAGCGGCTGCAGCAGATTCTGAAGAATCTGCTCTCCAATGCCTTCAAGTTCACCCATCAGGGCCAGGTCGCCGTGCGCGTCGCGTTGAGCGAAGAGGATTGGCTCACCGATCATTCCACGCTCGGCCGCGCCGCCCAGGTGGTGAGCTTTTCCATCAGCGACACCGGCATCGGCATCGCCCCCGAAAAGCAGAAACTCATTTTCGAGGCCTTCCAACAGGCCGATGCCGGCACCAGCCGCAAATACGGCGGCACCGGTCTCGGTCTGTCGATTTCGCGCGAACTGTCGCAACTGCTCGGCGGCGAGATCCGCATCTCCAGCGTCGCCGGCGAGGGCAGCACTTTCACACTGTATTTGCCGCTCAACTACATCGGCAGCGGATCGGACTCCGCCCCGGCCCGCTCCTCCGCCAGCGAGAAAATGCCCACCCTGCCCGCGCCGCGGGAGGAAAACATTCCCGATGACCGCGATGCGATCGAGGCCGATGACCGGGTGCTGCTCATCATCGAGGACGATCCGCACTACGCTCGCGTGCTGCTCGGCCTCGCCCGCGACAAGGGTTTCAAGGGTCTCGTCGCCACCCGCGGCGGCGCCGGCCTCGCGCTCGCCCGCGAATATCTGCCCACCGCCATCACGTTGGATGTTTTCCTGCCCGACATGCTCGGCTGGACCGTGCTCAACGCGCTCAAACTCAACAGTGCCACCCGCCACATCCCGGTGCAGATCATCTCGGTCGACGACGAGCGCTCGCACGCCCTCACCCACGGCGCCTTCGCCTACACCGTGAAGCCGTCCACCACCGACGGGTTGGAAGTCTGCTTCGATCGCATCAAACGCTTCCTCGCGCCGCGCACCAAGCGCCTGCTCATCGTCGAGGACAACGCCATCGAGCGTCAGAGCATCGTAGAACTCATCGCGCACGACGACATCGAGGTGATCTCCGTCGGCACCGGCGCAGAAGCGTTGCAACTGCTGCTCGACCGCCCCTTCGACTGCTGTGTGCTCGACCTGCGATTGCCCGACATGTCCGGATTTCAATTGCTCGAAAAGATCCACGCCGAGCCCTCGTTGGCCGAGATCCCCATCGTCGTCTTCACCGGTCGCGAACTCACCCGCGACGAGGACCAGAAATTGCGGCGCATGGCCAAGAGCGTTCTGCTCAAGGACGTGCAGTCCCCCGAACGCCTGTTCGACGAGACCGCGCTCTTCCTCCACCGCGTCGTCGCCGATCTGCCCCAGCCCAAACGCGAGATGCTCGAGCGACTGCATTCCTCCAACGCGGTGCTCGACGGACGCAAGGCGCTCATCGTCGACGACGACGCCCGCAACATCTTCGCGCTGACCACGATTCTGGAAAACCAGAATATGGAAATCGTCTCCGCCACCAACGGCCGGCAGGCGATCGAGCTCCTCGAAGCCGACCCCGCCATCACCATCGTGCTCATGGATATCATGATGCCGGAAATGGACGGCTACGAGACCATGCGCCGCATCCGCAAACAGACGAAGTTCGATGCGCTGCCCATCCTCGCCCTCACCGCCAAGGCCATGACAGGCGACCGCGAAAAGTGCCTCGAAGCCGGCGCTTCCGACTACATCGCAAAACCTGTCGACACCAACGAACTGCTCTCCCTCATGCGCGTCTGGCTCTACCGTTGAACTCATCCGCGACCGCATCCGATCCGCCCATGTCCCTCGACACCGCCCCCACGCCCTTGACCGCGGTGAGCCTACTGCTGGTGGACGACGAGCCGCGCAATCTCGACGTCCTCGAGAGCATTCTCGATCGCCCGGACTACCATCTGCAACGCGCCACCAGCGCGGAAGGCGCGCTGCGCCTGCTGCTCGACGGCAATTTCGCCGCCATCGTCCTCGACATCCAGATGCCGGAGATGAACGGCATCGAGCTCGCCCAACTCATCAAGCAGCGCAAACGCACCCGCGAGATTCCGATCATCTTCCTCACCGCCTATTATCAGGACGACACCCACGTGCTCGAAGGCTACGACACCGGCGCCGTCGACTACCTCACCAAGCCGATCGATCCGCGCATTCTCAAATCGAAGATCGCCGTCTTCGTGGATCTCTACCGCAAGAACGACGCGCTCACCCAGGCCAAGGCCGAGCTCGAACAACGCGTCCAGGAACGCACCGCCGAACTCACCCGCGCCAACGAGGAACTGCGCCACCGCCGCGACGCGCTCGCCCAAAGCGAGGCCCGCGTGCAGATCGAACTCGGCGAACAGCGACGCATTGAGGCCGAGCTGCGTTCACGGGAAAACCAACTGCGCCTCGTCACCGATCACGCCTCGGTCTACATCGCGCAGTGCGATCGCCAACACCGCATTCGTTTCGTCAATCGCCCCTACGCCGCGCGTTACGGACGCGAACCGGATGAACTCGTCGGTCTTCACATCGGCGAAATCATCGGCGACGAATCCTATCACCTGCTCCGCCCCTATCTCGACACCGCCCTCGCCGGCGAACGTGTCGCCTTCGAAATCGAGCTGCCCGGCGTCGACGGTCGCCCGCCCCGCTGGGTCTATGCCTTGCATGAACCCGAACGCAACGGCCAGGACGAAGTCATAGGCCTGGTCGCCGTCATCAGCGACATCACCGCCCGCAAGAACGCCGAGCAGGCCGTCGCCGCCGCGCGCGACAACGCCCTCGCCGCCTCCCGCGCCAAGGATCAGTTCCTCGCCCGACTTTCGCACGAACTGCGCACACCGCTCAATCCGGCTTTGCTTCTCGCCACCCAACGCGCTGGCGACGACTCCCTGACTGAAAACGCCCGCAACGATTTCCGCACCATCGCCGATCACGTTGCGCTCGAAGCGCGGCTTATCGACGATCTGCTCGACCTCACCCGCATCGCCAGCGGCAAACTGGTCGTGCAACGCCAGCCCGTTTCCCTCAACACCCTCGTGCGCGAATCGCTCGCCCTCGCCGCCGATCCCATCACCGCCAAGGGCATCGCGGTCACGGTCGACCTCTTCGCAAAACACGACCACGCGCTCGGCGACGAGGTGCGCCTGAAACAGGTCTTCTGGAACATCGTCAACAACGCGGTCAAATTCACTCCCGAAGGCGGCGCCCTCGCGCTGCGCTCCACACTGGTCGACGACGACCGCTGGCGTATCGAGTTTTCCGATACCGGAATCGGCATGTCGGCCGAGGAGCTTTCCCGCATCTTCGAACCGTTTTCCCAGGGAGACCACGCCGACGCCGCCAGTGGCCGCGATTTTGGGGGCCTCGGACTCGGCCTCGCCATCTGCCGCAACCTCATCGAACTGCACCAGGGAGCCATCACCGCCAACAGCGACGGTCCTGGACACGGGACCACCTTGGCTGTCGAGCTCCCGCTCGCCCGAAACCTCGCCCCCGCCGCTCCGACCACCGCAACGCCTCGCGCCATCGCCCCGACCGCAAACGAAAGTCCGGCCTCGTCCGGCCGGCTGCTCCTCGTTGAGGATCACGCCTCCACCCGCCTGATCATGCAGCGCCTGCTCGAACGACGCGGCTTCGAAGTGATCGCCGCCGGGTCGGTCGCCGAGGCCAAGGCCGCCTTCGCCCTGGGCCCGTTTGTTCTGTTGATTTCCGACATCGGCCTGCCCGACGGACGCGGCCACGAGATCATGGAGGCGCTGGACGACCCGAACACCATCGGCATCGCGCTCACCGGCTACGGCATGGAGGAAGACCTGGAACGCACGCGCGAGGCCGGCTTCTTCGCCCACCTCACCAAACCCGTTTCCATCGAAGCTCTCAACGAGACCCTCAACGCCGTCGCCACCGCCCGGGCAAATCAAACCGACTCGCGGTAAACGTTTTTAGCATCAAGTGCGCAGGCGAAATCTGCGTCTGGTTACACTGCCAAACTCCGGCGCGAAACCGCAGCCGCAGGCCGCGCCCCTGCCTCGCCTGCCCTCGGCTTCGGCCGTTGATTTGCATTTGATGCCACGCGACGAAACGCATTGGTTGTCCGCCACTTCAACCCGACTCGCATCATGACATCCGACTCCTCCGCCTCCCATTCTTGGAAATTTTTCCGCCTCGGCGGACTCGATCAGGCCAAAATCGAAACCGGTGCCGACCTGCTCGCGCTGAAGCATCTCGATCAAAAACTCTGGGTCGCCCTGAGCTGCCCGGTGAAAGGGCTGGAGCTCGACGAACGCACGCTCGCCCTCATCGACTCTGACAACGACGGCCGCATCCGCGTGCCGGAAATTCTCGCCGCCATCGACTGGGCGCAACCGCGGCTGAAGGATGTCGGTCGCCTGCTCACCGCTTCCGATCAGCTCGCGCTCACCGCTATCGACGCCACCACTCCCGAAGGCAAAACCACCCTCGCCTCGGTCAAGACGATCCTGGCCAATCTCGGCACGCCCGACGCCGACACCGTCAGCCTCGCCGACGCGGCCGACACCGTAAAACTCTTCGCCGCGACCAAGCTCAACGGCGACGGCGTGGTCATCCCCGAATCCACTTCCGACACCGCGCTCGCCCAACTCATCGGCGAAATCGTCGCCACCGTCGGCGGCACCCCTGACCGCTCCGGCAAGACCGGCGCCGATGCCGCCAAGGTCGACGCTTTCTACGCCGCCGCCCAGGCCCATCTCGATTGGGCCGCCGCCGGCGCCAGCCCCGACGTGAAACCCTTTGGCGATGACACCGCCGCCGCGGCCGCCGCCATCGGCGCCGTGCAGGCCAAGGTCGACGACTTCTTCACCCGCACCCGCATCGCCGCCTTCGACAGCCGCGCCGCCAACGCCCTCAACCGCGCCGAGTCCGACTACATCGCGTTGTCCGCTCAGGATCTCACGCTCTCCACCCCGGAGATCGCCGCCCTGCCGCTCGCCACCGTCGCCGCCGGCAAGGCCCTGCCGCTGCTCGATGGCGTCAATCCCGCCTGGGCCGCCGGTCTGGCCAAGCTCCACGCCACCGCTGTCACCGCCGCGCACGGCGCCGACAAGACCACCCTCACCGAAGCGGAATGGAACGCGCTCAAGGCCCGCGTCGCCGCCTTTAATTCCTGGCAATCGAGCAAGGCCGGCAGCGCGGTCGAAGCGCTCGGCCTCGATCGCCTCAAGGCCATCGTGACCGATTCGAAACGCGCCGCGCTCGACGCCCTGATCTCTGCGGACAAGGCGCTCGAAGGCGATTTCAACGCCATTGCCAGCGTCGAAAAACTCATCCGCTTCCAACGCGACTTCCGCACGCTGCTGAACAATTTCGTCAACTTCACCGACTTCTATTCACCGGATCGCAGCGCCACCTTCCAAGCCGGCACGCTCTTTCTCGACAGTCGTTCCACCGAGTTGTGCGTCGAAGTCGCCGGCCCTTCGCCCCTCGCCGCCATGTCGAAGGCGTTCATCGCCTACTGCGACTGCACCCGCACCGGCGGCGCCAAGATGAAGATCGCCGCTTGTTTCACCCAGGGCGACAGCGACTACCTCTTCGTCGGCCGCAACGGTGTCTTCTACGACCGCAAGGGCCGTGACTGGGACGCCAAGATCACCGCCGTGGTCGAAAACCCCATTTCCGTGCGTCAGGCCTTCTGGCTGCCCTACAAAAAATTCATCCGCAAGATCGAGGAGACGGTCGCCAAACGCGCCGCCGCCGCGGAAGCCGCGTCCGATGCCAAAATGGCCGCCGCCGCCGACAAGACCGCGACCGTCGATCAGGCCAAGGCCGCGCCCCCGGAAGCCAAGAAAGTCGACGTCGGCACGGTCGCCGCGATCGGTGTCGCCGCCACCGCCGCCGTCAGCACCATCGCCCTGTTGCTCGGCTACGTGTTCGGTCTCGCCGCCTGGCAATACCCGCTCGTGCTGCTCGGCATCATGCTGGTGATTTCCGGCCCTTCGATGCTGATCGCCTGGCTCAAGCTGCGCCAGCGCACGCTTGGTCCGATTCTCGAAGCCAACGGCTGGGCCATCAACGGCCGCGTCAAAATCAACGTGCCCTTCGGCACCCGGCTCACCGAAAAAGCCCGCATCCCGGCCGGCGCGCGTCGCACGCTCGACGATCCCTACGCCGACAAAGCCGCCCAGCGCCGCAAAGTGTTGTTCTGGCTCGGCCTCATCGTCGTCGTCGCCGCCGGCATCTTCGTTCACCGCGAATACTACAACGACGGTCGCTTCTTCTGGCAGCCCGCCCCGGAACCCGTTCCCGCCGCAGCCCCGCCCGCCGCCGCCGAAGCCGCGACGCCCACGACCGCCGACAGCGCGGGCTAAAACACCGCGCTACGAGAATGCCATCGTTCTCGTTCTCCTACTCGTTCTCGTTCTCGAAAACTGCCGCCACCTCTCTCCCGTAGTGCGGTGCTTCAGCCCGCACTCCTCTGCCTCCCGCCCGGCTCAGTTCGCCATCACCCACGCGATCGTTTTATCCGTCAATCGATCCAGCGCGACCACGCTCATTGCGATGTGCTCCTCGCGGGTGTCTTCGATCTTGTTGTGACTGATGCCGTGCAGGCTTTGCACGAATAACATCACCGTCGGAATCCCCACGCCGCAGGGCTCGGCCGCGTCGTGCAACGGTCCGGACGGCAGCCGATGGGAAACGCCGCAGGTTTCACGGATCGCCTCGTCGCACAACGCGATGAGTTCCGGGTGAAACGGCCGCGGCTCGATCGCCCACAGCCGTTCCCAACTCACCTCCACCCCGCCCTCCGCCGCAAAACGTTCCGCCGCCGCCCGTGCGTCCTGCCCCATCGCCGCCAGCGCCGCCGCATCGAGATGCCGCTGGTCGAGCGTGATCCGGCACTCCGCCACGACACTCGTGACGATGCCCGGCCGCGTGGTGCAGGAACCGATCGTGCAAACACCGCCGTGCCGCGCCGCGATGGCGTAGATCTCCGGCGCCAACTTGGCCGCCGCGAGAAACGCGTCGCGCCGCCGATCCATCGGCGTGCTGCCGGAATGCGCTGCCTGCCCGTGAAACGTGATCGCATGCCGCTCCACCCCGAACGTGCCCAGCACCGCGCCGAGCGGCAGATCGCGGTCGAGCAGCACCGGACCTTGTTCGATGTGCAGTTCCAGATACGCGGCCGCATCACGCAGTTCTTCGCCGCAATCCTTCACGCGCTCGAAATCAATGCCGTGCGCCGCCAGCGCGTCGACCAGACGCACACCGTCGCGATCGACCAGGCCGCGCGCCTCCGCCATGTCGAGCGAACCGGAACAGGCCGACGACCCGAAAAGACTTTTGCCAAAACGCGCGCCTTCTTCATCCGCCCAGTCCACCAGCCGCACCGTCACCGGCGGACGCCCACCATAGGCAGCATTGAGACGGCGCAGGACTTCGAGCCCGCCGAGCAGGTTGAGACAGCCGTCGAGCCAACCGCCGTTGGGCACTGAATCAATGTGGCCGCCAATGATCACCGCGCGTTCACTTTCACCGTGCAATGTCGCCCAGACGTTGCCCGCCGCATCGGCCGTGATCGACGAGATGTTG
>CBINJL010000071.1:0-9502 GCA_966250925.1 uncultured Opitutus sp.
CCTGGCGCGTTGGACCCGAGACGGAACGATCGAATACCTCGGTCGCATGGACGAACAGGTAAAGCTGCGCGGTCAACGCATTGAGCTGGGCGAAATCCGGCACGCCTTGAGTGCACTTGAAGGCGTGAGCCGCGCGGAAGTGCGGGTGCGCGACGCTGGCACGAAGCGGGAACGCCTGCTCGCCTGGGTGATTCTGGCGGCGGGCGCCGTCCCGCGTCCTGTCGCCTGGAATCAACACCTGCGTGAGCGCCTGCCGGATGCGATGGTGCCGCAGGCGATCATGACGGTGGATCGGTTTCCGCTGACGCCGAATGGGAAATGCGACCACCGCGCGTTGCCGGAGCCCGCACCACAAACGGATGCGCAGCGCGATCTCGAGTCCGGCGATGACGCCGCGGCGGCCACTGCGACCGAGGCGCTGGTGATGCGGCTCTTTGCGGAAATCACCGGCGCGCCGCGGGTGGGACTCGATCAGGATTTTTTTGCAATCGGCGGGCATTCGCTTTCGGCCATGCGCCTGCTGGCCCGGCTGCGGCGTCAGACCGGGCGTGATCTCGCCATGCGCACGTTGCTGGAACAGCCCACGCCGCGCGCGGTGGCGCGCAGGGTGCACGCGGGGGAGAATGCGGAATATCAACCGCTGCTCGCGCTGGCGCCGAAAGGCGACGAAGTGCCGCTCTTCTGCGTGCATCCGGCAGGCGGGATCGGCTCGGTCTATCGCAACCTCGCCGCGGGTCTGGCTCCGGATGTGCCCGTCTGGGGTCTGCAGGCCCGTGGTATTGAAACCTCGGATACGCCGCATGAATCGGTGGCGGCGATGGCGGCGGACTACGCGGCGGCGATCGAGGCGGTGCTGCCGGTGGGGACGCGATGCTGTCGGTTGCTCGGCTGGTCTTTTGGCGGCCGCGTCGCCCATGCCCTCGCGGTTGCCCTGGAGGAACGGGGTGTGACGGTGGAGGATCTGATCATCCTCGATACCCCGACGCGGGTTGATGCCCATGACGGCGAGCGGGCGTTGCGGGATCTGCGGCGCGGGATGGTGCGGCTCCTGGTCAAACACGTTGGCATCTCACCGGAGAATCCGGCGTGGGCGGAAGAAGTCCGCGAGGCGCAGGCTGAACTGGCGGCGGATCGCGAACTGCTGACCGATGAATTGCTGCCCACCCAGACGTCGGACCGGGTGTTGGACAACCTCATGCGCTCAATCGATCTCGCGATGCAGGACACCCTGGGGCAGTGTCGGACGAAAATTCTGGAAGTGTTGGCTCGGCCGGCGGGACCGGCGGAGGAAATCGGCTGGCGTGCGGAGCATAGATGGCAGGATCACACCGTGGGACGGGTGGAGCGTGTCGGCATCGATTGTGAACACGGTGAAATGGCCGATCGTGGTCCCGCGGAGGAAATCGCCGGGGTGCTGCGGGCGCGCTGGGGGTTGTTGCGGGTGGCGGCGACGGCGTGAGGCAGGCGAGCGGATACCGGGCGAACGATTCAGCGCTGGACTCAGCCACGCGCGTGGCGCTTCACCCCGTTTTGAGGTCAATTCGTCCCCGGTCCCTTGTGCCCGACGCGACGGCTGGGCAACCAAGACAGGGTGTCGCTTTACCCCTGCCGCCTCGTCTCACTTCGCGTATTCGGTGTCCGCGTTTGTCCTGCATTGCTGTTGCTCGGGATCGCCTCGGCCGTGTCGTCGGCCCAAGAGGAATCCCGCTTCGCGCTGTCCGGTGATCTGCGGCTGCGGTTTGAACAGGATTGGGACTCGCAAACCGCATCAGGTGCGGAGCGCACGGACCGGGCACGCGGCCGGGTGCGATTTCGGGTCAACGCCGGCTACGCCTTCTCCGATGACTGGTCGGGCGGACTGCGCGTGCGCAGCGGCAGCACGCACAGCCAGCAATCACCGCACCTGACATTTGCGACCGACGACGGCGCGCGCGACGACCTGGAGTTCGTTTTTGACCGCTACTTTTTATCCTACGCCGGCGAATCCACCCCCGCTTGGGTAGGACGGAACAATCTGCCGTTCTGGCAACAGAACGAATTGTTCTGGGATGACGATGTGACGCCGACGGGAGTGGCGGTTTCGCATCGGATGACGATGAACGGTGGCTCGATCACGGCCGCGGTCGGTGGCTTCGCCTTGCCTGACGGTGGCTATCGTCTCAACGGCAGCATGGTTTCGGGGCAGGTGGTTTATCGCTCGGCGGCACCGGCGGCACCGTTCACGGTGGCGGTGGGGCTGCATCGACTGGCCGGCGAGGCCGGGGCACACGATTTGCGCAACCGCAACGGCGAGCGCGACTACCTGATCGGCGTGGCCTCGGCGCAATGGCAGGTGTGGGGCGGCGAGCGACCGCTGGTGTTTGGCGCCGACCTGTTTGAGAATTTTGAAAGCTACACCTCGGCGGACGCCGCGCCACTGCCTGCGGGCAATGCCGACGAGACGACCGGCTGGGTGTTGTCGGCCAGTTACGGTCGCCTCAAGGAGCGAGGCGATTGGCAGGCCGCGTATTACTACGCCCACATCGAGACCTTTGCGGTCAACGCCTCGTATGCGCAGGATGACTGGGTGCGGTTTGGCAGTGGTGGGCAGACGGACAGCTCCGATTTTTCCGGTCACGAATTCCGTTTCACCTACGCCTTTTCACCCCGCCTGAATGCGATGGCCCGCCTCTATCTCGTCGACGCGATCTCGACGGTGCAGGACGGCAAACGCTTTCGCATGGATCTCAATTGGAAGTTCTGACTCTCCCCATTCCCCGTCTTATGAAAACATCCCCTGCTTTCCTCGCCCTGGTTGCGCTCGGTTTGAGCGCAACGTTGCCCGCCATCGCCGCTGAATCGGTTGCCCGCACTTATCGGGTCGAGCAAACCGTCACGCTCAACGAGATTCCGGCCGATGCGGATCACGTGAAATGGTGGATTTCCATTCCGGATGATGAACGCCATCAGGAGTTGCTCGATTTCAGCGTCACCTCGGCGCCGGGCGACTGGCGGTTCGTGCGTGAACCCTCACAGGGCAATCGCTTCATGTTGTTGGAAATCGATCGCCCCGAGACCGACAGCCTCACGGCGACCGTGGCGTTTACCCTTCGCCGCCAGCCGGTGATGGTGAACATCGATCCGGCCCTGGCGGGCGAGATCACGCCGAGTCTGGCTGAACTGTTCGCCGACGAGTTGCGTAAAGATGCCCCGCACATGGAGGCGACAAAGGAAATTTCGGCCAAGGCCGCCTGGGCGTGTGCCGGCATAAACGGGGTGGCGCAGCGCGCGCGTCGTTTGCTCGACGAAGTGGCCGATACCGCCAACCACTATTCGATCGATCCGACCAAGCCGAGTTGCAGCATCGGAGACGCCAGTGCCTGCATGACCGCGGGCGGCGGGTGCTGCACCGACATGCATTCGCTCTTCATCGCCATGGCGCGGTCACAGGGGATTCCCGCCCGCCTGCAGATGGGCTACCGTCTGCGCGAGCCCAACGCCGGCAAGAAGGCCAACCCGGGCTACCGGTGCTGGGCGGAGTATTTCGTGCCGGGATACGGCTGGGTGCCGGCTGACATCGTTGAGGCGGACGATCCCGATGGTCTCGGCCGCAATCGCTGGTTTTCCGGGCTGACCGAACGTCGCCTCTGGCTCAACACCGGCCGCGATTTCATCCTTCCGGGGCAGGCGGCCAAGGAGCCGATCAGCACCATGGTGATCGGATATGCCGAGATTGACGGCGTTCCGGTGCGCACGCTGCCTGACGAGGAGGCCGGACTGGACGCCCAACTTGTGCGGGAAGTATTCTACACCGAGATTGCACCGGCGCAGATGATGGCGGCAAACGCGCAGCCGTGAGGTTTCACCGCAGCAGTTTGCGATCGTGCTGTCATTAAACCGTGGATACTACTTCACCGTCGCCTCGAACGGGTGCTCGGCAAGAAGCTCTTCGACGGTGTAGTGGTTGTCACGTTGTGTCGTGGCCGCGCGGATACGGGCAACCGTTTCCGGGGTGACCGGACGCGGATTGCCCCAGGAACCAAACTGGGCGCGAAGGTAGGTGAGGACCGCGGCGATTTCCTCGTCGTCGAGCAGACCGCCGAAACCGGTCATGGGCGGCACGCCATTGGCCGGATCGTAGGTGGCGCCGTCCACCGTGATCGGCCCCCAGAGTCCCTTGAGCACGAGTTTGATCAACCGTTCCGCGTCGCCGATCACCCATGGATTGGCGGAGAGCGGCGGGTAGATGCCGGCCAGACCCTTGCCATCGGGCTGATGACAGGTGGCGCAATGGCCCTCGCGGTTGAAAATCTCCCGTCCGCGTTCGAAGCGAACGGCTTCCGCGGTGGTGAAGTTTTGCACGGATGGTGAAGGCAACGCCGTCTCGTCGACGAAGCGGAGGTTGCCGGCAAGATAGTCGCGCGCGGCGGGCACGGCGGCGACCGCATCGGGTTGCGCGGCGAGGGCGGAGCCGAGCGTGACGAAGGCGGCTTCGACGGCGCGGGCCATGGTGGCGTCGACCGGGTGCTGCAGCGCGGACAACAACGCGGTCGCGCCGGCGGCGGAATCGTCGAGCCAGGTTTCGAGCGCGATTGCCTCCGTGCGCACGCGCGGGTGCGGATCGTCCGCACCGCGTTGGGCGGCCGACGCGGCGGCGGCGGAATCAATGAAACGACGAGGACGCGCCACCCGTATCGCGGCGGCCCGCACGCGGGCATCGTCGTGAACCAGACAACGGGTCAGCAACGACGCGGAGAAAAACGGCCGGTCGCTGCTGATCCACAAGGCTTCCAGCAAGGTCCGTCCGTCGGCCTCGTCAATCGTGGCGACCCAGTCCTGCCAAGCCGGCGCGACGTCGCGATCCGGCCTTCCGCGCAACTCGCGTCGGGAGCGGACACGAACTTGTTGCTCATCGTTTTCCAGATTGCGCAGCAATTGGCCGATGCCGGCGCCCGCCACCTGCAGCGGGGCGGATTGCGGTGTATCCGGCCCCGCGATACGATAGATGCGACCATGGGCGTGGTCGCGTTTTGGGTCTCGGGCGGAGTGCTGCATGTGGCCGACGAGGGCGTTGTGCCAGTCGGCCACGTAAAGCGATCCGTCGGGCGCGAATTCGAAATCGACCGGGCGGAAGTTGGGGTCATTGGAAGAAAGCAGATCCTGACGCGGTGAGCCGGTGAAGCCCGCGCCCTCCGCGATGACGGAATGCTGTTTGAGGCCGAGAAAACCGATGCTGTTTCCGAGCAAAAAGTCACCCTGCTGGGCGGCGGGAAACTGACGGCTGGAGACAAAGGCAGCGCCGGCGGTGGGGCGAACCTTCGTGGTGGTGAACTCCGGCTGATGCGGGTGCTGGGCGCCGTGAGGCAGGTGGCCGCTGGCGGGCGTGAGCCAGGTGTTGCGGCCGTTGGAGGCGTCGGCGAGGAAGGGTTGCCCGTAATCATCGAAGGCGAGGCCCCAGGGGTTGGCGTAGTCGCCGGCGCTGAATTTTTCCAAGCGCCAGGTGGCGGGATCGAAACGCCAGACGTTGGCCTCGACGCCGCGCTCGGTGCCGTGCGGCGTCTCGACCTGCGAGTGGAGGAAGACGCCTTCGAGCAGGTAGAGCGCACCGTCGGGACCGGTTTCGAAGGCGCCGATGGCGTGATGGGTGTCGTGGCTGTCGAAGCCGGTGAGCAGGATTTCGCTGGTGTCGGCGCGGTCGTCACCATCGGTGTCGCGCAGGCGGATGAGTTTGGGCTGTTGCGAGATGATGACGCTGCCGTCGGGTTGCAGGACGAAGCCGATGGGCAGGTGCAGGCCGTCGGCAAACACGGTGCGGCGGTCGGCGCGGCCATCGTAGTCGGTGTCTTCGAGGATGAGGAGTTTGTCATCGGGCCGGGTGTCGCCGGGACGATAGTGCGGGTAGCTCGGCATCACCGCGACCCATAGGCGACCGCGATTGTCGAAGGTGAGTTGGACGGGATTGGCGAGCTCCGGAAAATCGGCTTCGGAAGCGAAGAGGTGAATGGAAAATTCCTCCGGCAGGGTGAAGCGGGACAACGCTTCCGTTTCGTCGAGATAGGTGATGGGGCGATCGAAATTACTGGCGACGGGCGAAAGCGGACGCGTGTCGCGGTGGTCGTCGGGCGGCGCGGTTTCCCCCTGGGCGGCGGCCCAGATGGCGGCGTCGCGCAGGGCGATCATCTGCTGCAGTTTTTCGATTTCCTCGGGATAGTTGAAATCGCCAAACGGTTGCCAGCGTCGGCCAAACGCGTGCACGCCGTTGCGCATGCGATGGAGCTGATCCCAGAGCCAGTCCTTGTCGGCCACAGCGGAGGAAATGGCAACGTAGCGCGGGGACGAAAACTCATCGCGTGAGCCGGGGCCGACGAGCGTTTCGGCGAGGATCAGACCGAGGCGATGTGCGCCGTGTTCACTCAACTGCGCGCCATTCACCGTCAGTGGCGCGGCATCGGTCTGCGTAAAGGTGGTGAAGCGCGGGCCGACATCAATCGCGGCGACCTGCATTTCCGCGGCCACTGCAAGCATGGCATCGGCATACATACGCAGGCGACGGTTGGCGGCCGGCACGTCGAGTCCGGCAGAAGCGCCGCGAGCCTCAAAAAGAGTGGGCGTGACGAGCACGATTTGCGGTGGCGCTACGCCATCGTAGATGCGCGCCCGCAGGTGACGAATCCAGGCGCGCAACTCGTTGCGAAAATCGTCGAGACCGGCTTCGCCACGAAACGACTCGCCGGTGCCGAAGACACCGACGACGACACTGGCGCCGCATTCGGCCAGCCACTCGTCGGTGCTGGGGAAATGTCCGCGGCCGCGATGCGCGAGAAAATCGGGGTGAAATTTCTCGGCACCGGGAAACGCCCACGGCGAATTGCGGCCGGCGTGCGGTTGGAGGCCGGCGGTGTAGCCGGACTGGGCGAGATTGCGGATGCGCAGATTCAGGTCGGGGCGACGAAACTGCAGCCAGCTTTCGAAGGTGGACTCGTAGTTGAGACGTTCGCCGTTGCCGCCGCCGACGATCGCGAGGGTGGTTTCAGAAGTGAGTGCGAGCGGCAACGTCGTCGGCGTGAACGTGCGCGGATCGGCGTAGTCGGACTGGGCGGCGACCGGTCGCTCCGGATCGCGTTCGTGCGGCGGAAAAAAGTCCACCGGATAACGGCCCGGTTTGTAATGTTCGCGGCCGAATCCGCTGTTGTTGGGCGCGTAAGGTGCGACCGGTTCGGCGTTCACGCCGGTGGACGGAATCCAGTCCTCGCGGCCGAGCGCCCAGAGGATGCCCTGCAGGGCGAGACGACGCATGGAGGCATTTTGGAAATCGTAGGGATGGCCGAGGGTGGTGGTGAACACCCGGGCGGGAATCTCGGCGTTGAAGTGATGCGTGCCGGTCCAGGCGACGGGATTGTCCAACGGAAAACGGTCGAGCCGATTCGCGTCGGCGTGGTTGGAACGCAAGGCGCGACCGTGGAGCAGAAACGTGGGATCGCCTGTCACGGTGTCGCCGCCGCCTTCAACGTGATAAAGCCACGAATGCGCCTCGAACGGCGTCACGCCGCGCAGGATCGGGTGCGCGTTGGTCGTGGCGGCCTGATCCAGCGTGACGGTGGTGAGGGGTGCGGCACCGTCGTCGAAATGACCGTGGTGGGTGATCCATTTCTGGCCGACGAGTTCGCGCATCGTGTCGCCGTCGGCAAAACTGTGCATCGCCTTCGGATCGTTTTGATAACCCCAGGCGGCGAACGGCGACTCGGCGCTGAAACGAAACGCGTGAGTCGAAGTGCGAAACGCGACCACGGGTTTGCCGGCGGCGAGGTAGTCGAGGATGCGTTGAAAGACTTCCGGATCGGGGCGGCGAAAACGGAGGAACAGCACCAGGAGATCGGCGTCGGGCAGATGTTCGGTGCCGGTGAGCGAAGTGGTTGCCTGAGGATCGACGAAACCATCGGGGTCGACGGAAAATCCGACGTCCACATCGACATTGAAATCGCGACGCAGGATGCGGGCGAGCATCGGCATCGACTCCTCGGAGCGGTATTCCTCGTCGCCGGTGAGGAAGACAACACGCGGGCGATCAGCGTCGGCGAGAGCGACGGCAGGGCTGGCGCAGAGGAACATGGCAAAGGGCAACAGAAGGCGCAGGGGCATGGGCATGGGCAGGGGTGGAGCGGGCCGGGGAGGGTTGGGGAAAGCGTCGGTTGGTGCGCCGGGAGCGCGAGCGAGTGCGCGGTCGACGCCAAGGATGGAGGACCGCCTGTTGGCGGGCGCTGACGGACTAAGCCGGAAAATCCGGATACAGCTCCGACCAGACGAGCCAGCGGTCGCGTTCGTCGGCGGGGTCGTTGCTGCGGGCGATGTTGAGGGTGATCTGGAGTTCCTTGAGCGCGCTCTCGAAGCGGCTCTTGGTGCACCCGAAACGGGCCATGGCCTCGCTGCGGAGTTCGGCGGTTTCGGCGGGGTCGACGCGAATGAGCTCGTAGAGACGGCGGGCGAGTTCGCGGCAGGATGCGACCGGGCGATGGTGCGCGGGATAGTGTTGGTTGCGCAGGTAATCCATCGACATCAGCGCAGCGTGGCCGCCCTTGATTTTGCCGTAAAACACCTCGTCGGGATAGGCGGCGGGCAACTCGGTTTTCCAGGCCCAGACGGCTTCCACCCGTGCGCCCCACTTGGTGCGGCCGCCGCCTTCGGTGGGCAGATCGACGGCATCCCAGAAGGCGGGAACGCCCGTAACCTTTTGGCTGAAGATCGTGCAGAGTCCGACCTTTTGCACGAAGTCGAGGGCGTCTTCACGGGTGCGAACGGAGGGTTTCATGGCGAAGGCGAGCGAGGGTGAGGTGGGATGCGTTTGTGGGGAAACGCTGATGCGGGCTCAATGCCGTTTCCCGTTCTCGCGCCGTTGACGCTTTGGCTGGGACGGGGAAAGTGCAGGGCGATGCAACCGGTTTCGGCATTTTCGCCCGACACACATTCGGCCGCGGACGTGGTGGCGGCGTTGAACCTGCAGCCGCTCGATCAGGAAGGCGGCTGGTTTCGGCGCACGGCGGAGGCCGGGCTCTGGGTGAAGCCGGTGGAAACGGGCGGGCCGCGGCGCGCATGGTCGGCCATCTATGCGCTGTTCACCTCGGAAGGATTCTCCGCTTTGCATCGGCTGGCGCAGGACGAAATCTGGTGTTGGCATGCCGGCGACACCTTGGAGTCGCTTCGGCTTGGACCGGAGACCGGCAGCGGCGGGGAGGACGGCTGGGTGCGGATCGGCTTGCAGGTGAGCGCGGGGGAGACCCTGCAGGACGTGGTGCGGGCGGGCACGTGGCAAGGCACGCGACTGGTGGCCGGCGGTCGCTGGGCCCTGGTGTCCTGCGTGGTGGCGCCGGAGTTTCGCTGGGAGGAGTTTGAACTGGGTGATCGGGCGGCGCTGAGCGCGGCGTATCCACAATGGTATGACGCCATCACGGGGCTCACGCGGGACGTCGAGAACGAATAGGAATACGGGGATGACGGGTAGCCCTGCTCGGGAGAGCAGGGACCGCGG
>CBINJL010000072.1:0-9475 GCA_966250925.1 uncultured Opitutus sp.
ACCGGGCAGATCACCGCGCTCGGGCTCGACCATCGACGCACCTGCATCGACGATAAATACCACGCGCTCGCCCTGTTTTTTGATCCCAAAAAAATCGACCGCGGAAACACCCAGCGCCAACGTCCCGCCTCCGCCCAGGCGGCCGAGTCCACGCCCACCGGCCGGGCCGACCACCACCGGTTTTTCCGCCAACGCCGCCGTGCCAAACGCGGCACCAGCCTGGTTAAATGATTCCAGCGAGCGCGTAAGCATCTGGTCGAACTGGCCGCCTGTCTCACCCGGAGCTCGCACGCTTTGCTCCTGCAATTGCTGCATCGCGATCCGGTATTCGAGCGCCGCCTGTGAAGGCCGCGCCACGGCCGGCGGCGCGCGAAAGGTCGCTTCCGGCGGCGCGCTGTAGTGAAAGACATTGAGGCCTGCAAAAATCAGGCCGGCGACGACATGCACCGCCGCGCTGATTACGATCACCCAGAACAATGCGCCCCGACGGCGACGATGCGTCGTGGTCATTCCAGGTTGAAGGAAACGAGTTCGATGTCGGCCACCGCGCAGGCGTTGAGCACATCCACGATGCGTTGATGCCGTGCGGCGTCCTCGGGCTGCACCACGATGAATGCCGCCACGCCTGCGTCGTCGGCCGCCCGCCGAAACCGACCGAGCGTGCGCGTAAGCTGCGGCATGTCGGCACTGTTCGGCGAATCAAACGGCTGGCCATTGAGCAGCACGGTGCCGTCGGCAAGGATGTCGACCACCTGTTCCTCCGGCATGTCCAGCGGCGCCTCCTGTTCCACCCGGCTGGGCAACGACATGCTGATGTCGGCCTCTTCCTTCACGAAGGCCGCCGTGACCATGAAGTAGATCAACAGCAGGAAGACGATATCGAGCATCGAATCCAACGAGAAGCCCTCCTCCTCGGCCAGGAAATCACGCTTCGTCTTCATGATGAGATACCCTCGCTTCTAAAAACTCGCGCCCACGAAACATACGGATCACACGGATTTTTTCTCCGATACTTCCGTGTATTCCGTGTGTTCCGTGAGCCAACTTCTTCCGGCTTTCCGGTTTCGTGTGATTTCGTGGGCCACAACAATTCCTCACGATCCGCCCTCCGATTGATAGGACGAGAAGATGATGTCGGCGATGCCGGCATCGCGGCACACCTTCATCACCTGCTTCACCACGCCGTAGCTGTTGGAACGATCCGCGCGGATCACGAGCTTGGCCTCGCTGTCCTGTTCCCGCCAGCCGCGGATCTCCGACGCCAGATCGTCGAGCGTGACGCGTTGCGAACCGGCCCAGATTTCGCCGTCGACTGTAATGGAAACCAGGATACGCCCATGCAGGTTGTCGGCGACGGCGGCATTGACCGCCAGCGGCAGGTCGACCTCGACCTTTTCGCGCGTCACGTAGGTCGCGACGATCATGAAGAAGGCGATGAGCTGAAACACGATGTCCATCATCGGCGTCATGTCGAAACGCAGATCGCCGGAGCCGGGGGCCGCGATTTTCATGCCGCACCTTCCTTTCCGCGCATCGCGTGCGTGAGCGTGTGATGCAGATCACCACAGATGCGCGCCAGGCGCGAAGTCAGACGGGCATAGCGACTCTTGAAAAAGAAGAAGGCGAACATCGCCGGAATGCCCACCACCAGTCCCACCGCCGTGGTGATGAGCGCTTCGGAAATATTGTCGGCCAACAACTCCGGCTTGCCCATGCCGCCGAGCGCGATGTTGCGGAACGCCTTGATCATGCCCGACACGGTGCCGAGCATACCGACCATCGGCGCAAGTGTGGCGAGGATCGACAGATAGCCGATGGCGACAAACGGCCCGGCGATTTCCTCGACCGAGGCTTCCTCCATCGCCTTCTCGACCGCCACCGCGTCGTATCCTCCCGGCTTCACCCGCACGAGCCCGGCGGCCGTGATGTTGGCCGCGAGGCAGGGGGATTCAGCGCAGGTGGCCCGCGCCGACTCCACGTCGCCCCGCGCGAGATCATCCTGCAACGCCGTCGTGACTTCGGGTCGCAACAACGCCTGCTCGCGCAGCGCGAGGCCGTTGTAGAGAATCAGGCCAAACGCGGCGATGGAGAAGAACGCCAGCGGATACATTGCCCAGCCACCTTGTTGCCAAAGCTGGCCGAGGCTGACTTCGGCGGAGGGCGCCGACACAGCGGTTTCCTGAGCCTGTAGCAGGGCGGGTAACAATAAACCGATCATCGACAGGCTCAACAGACGACGGCCGGACAACATCCAGGAGACAGCGGGGATTTTCATGAGGGCGGTGAACGCGGGGGGATGGAGGGTTGCGGCCAGCTAAAATCGGGAGCGTCACGGGCCAGACCCGCCTCGATGCGATCCGCCACTTCGGATCGATCCGCCGCACGATAGGCGGCAGCGAGCGCAACTGTGATTTCGGTCTTCCATTCGGATGCGGAACCGAGGTTCACCAACGCCTCGCTCAACAAATCAAGCGCCGTCGACGGATCATCGTTTTCCAACGCACTCCACCCGCCCAGCAGTCGTTGCAACGCACCCGTGTCGCTTCCCACCGGCGCCAGCTCGTCACGCAAAAACGATGTAAGGTGATCGCGCCGATCTTGCTGCCAACGGGCGTGAGTAATCAACGCATCGAGACGACGGCCTCCGGTCGGCACGGCTTCCGGCGTCAACGTCGCCCGCAGCCGAGCATAGGCCGCTTCGGCCTCGGGCCAACGCGCCGCACGACGCAACGCGTCCGCGAAACCTTCCGCCTCCCGGCGCCGGTCGGATTCGAGCTGCGCCAGTGGTAAACGTTCCCAGACCGCCATTGCATCAGACACGCGATCAGTGGCCAGCAACGCCTGTGCGAGACGCAATGCCGGCCCCGCCAAATCCTCGCCATCACCGGACTCAAGCGGCAGCGCTCGCACCACCGCCAACGCCTCCGCCCAATGGGCCTCCGCCATCAGCAGTCGCAGGTAGAAGCGAACGGCCGCCGCCGCGTTTGACTCGGCGATTCCCGCATAGGGCACCAGTCGCGGACCGACCTGGCGCAACAGAAACACCGCCTCCGCGGCACGCCCGGCCTCGACCCGATTGCGCGCCTCGGCAAATTCCGACGGCAACACAAACTGCAGCCCCTTCGCTTCGGTCAGCGGCATCAGCGCTTCACCTCGCGGATCATCAATCGGCACCAAGCGCAGGCGCTGCTCCCCATCAACCCCCAGCACCCGCACCATCGCGGCACCGTCCCGCGCGAAACGCGCCAAGAGCACGGCGTCTTCCGCCTGTCCGCCCTGCGCACCGGCGAATCCGATCAGCAATATCACGTGTATTCGAAATCTCATGACGCCCCCAACTCCTTCAATCGGAGCGCCGCGCGCGCCGTTGCCGCTTCGGTCGCAAGATTCGGTTGCTGCAGGAGTTCGCGATAGGTCGCGATCGCATCCGCCGATCGCCCCAGTTCCTCCAACGCCAGTCCGCTGATGAGGTAGGCCTCGGCCGCCCATAAGGCCACACTGCCGTAGAGCACATACACGCGCTGACAAAACCCGAACGCCACTTCGTAATCGCCGGCCACGAAGTGCGTGAGCCCGATTTTGTAGTTGGCCTCGGCCCACGCTTCCCCGCGCCACTCTCGCACCTGCAACACGCGACGATACGCCGCCAGCGCCGCCGTCGTGTGCCCGCGTTTTTGCCACAGGTCGCCTTCGCGCAGATTCGCCTCCGCCGCGCGCGCCGAAGTGGGAAAACGTTCGCGCAACTGCGTCCACGCTTCGATTGCGCCCGCATCGTCATTTGCCGCTTCGCGCAACTCGGCGGCCAACGCCCACCCGGCCTCGGCCAGCGGATCAGACGGCGCCTGCGACAGCAGCCGCTCCACCGCCGCGCGGGCGAGTTCCGGATCGCGCTCCCGCTCCGCCTGCGCCGCCGCCAACAGCACTGCCGCGCTCGCCTGTTCCAGATTGTCCGGCTCCACTCGCGGCCAGTCCGGTTCGTCTTCGCCCAGCGCCCGCAGTGCGGTCGCCAGTCGCAACGGCAACGCCGCGCCGGGATCGTTGCGCGACACCACCAACGCATCCCGCAGCACCGCCAGCGGCTGCCGACCATAAGCCGCCCGGTAACACGCCGGAAAGTCGGTCAGAATGCGATCAACGCCACGATCATCCGGATCGCGCCCAAACCGCAGCACCGCTTCCAACCACACCTCGCTCACTTCGTCGCTCCGCCCCAACCCCTGCCACGCCAGTCCGAGCCGATGGATCGCCTCGCTCGCCCGCGTGCTCGCCTGTCCGTGCTGCAGATACGATTCATACCAGTCCGCCGCTTCCGCCCAACGTCCGGCCTCGGCCAGCAGTCTGCCGGCCTGAAACACGGCGTGGTCGATGCACCCGCGGTTGGGCGGATTGAGCAGCGTCGCCGCTTCACGCGCCGCGGTGTAGGCATTGAGCGCCGCGTCGAGGCGACCACCCGCCGCCGCCAGATCGCCCAGCAATGCATGCGCTTCGCCGGCGAGACGGCTTTGCGGGAAATCCGCCAAAAACCCTTCCAACCGCAGCCGAGCCCGGCCGGCATCGAACAGGCCGAACCAGCACACGCCTTCGCGATATCGCGCGTCCTCGACGTAATCACTATTTGGATACGCCGCCGCGAGCGTTTCAAAATGCACCAGACCGGAACGGTATTCCTCCTGCAACAGGTCCGCCAGCCCCAGCCAATAATGCAGCCCGTCGGCCAGATCGCGACCGGACAATTCCGTCAGCAGCGGCGTGTAACGTTGCCTCAGTCCGTCGCCATCCCCCTCCGCCAGCAACGCCGCTCCGACCACGTGAATAAGTTTCGCCGCCTGCGCCCGCGGGGGAGCGAACCGGACTCGTTCGACCAGCGCATCAGCGAGCTCACGCACCGCCGCAGGACTGCCGGTTCGCCGCGCCGTTTGCATCAATTCGTGACCGACTTCGCCGATGAAGCGCGTGAAGCTCTCCGTGCGCAGATACCGGCGCGCCGCCCATCCGACCCGATCGTCGCGCCCCGCATCGGCCGCCATCCGCACCTGGCCATAAAGCGCTTCCTCCGCATACGCCACGCCCATGTCGGCGTCGGCCGCAGCGGCGGAATCTTCCAACCGGACAAACGCCCAATATGCTTCGTGGCAACGTCCCTGCAGCGCATAACACCGCGCGATGCGAAAATCCAACGCCGCCGCATAATCCGGCACCGCCGCCTCGCTCGCCTCGCCGGTCAGGCGATCCAGGTGCGCGCCCGCCCGCAGCCGGGCATTCTCCAACTCCGCCCATCACCCCGCCAAAGCCGGCACGTCTGCGATTCGATCCAGTTCCGCCGCTGTCCGCGCCAGTTGATCGTGCCAAAAATTTCGCAACGCCTCCAGGCGCAGCACCAATTCATAAAAGCGCAACGCTTCACCTGCCCGACCTTCCGCATACAGCGAGTCACCACCGCGCAACAACGCGAGATTGAGCGCCACGTCGTGCCGCACCGTCGGCACCGCCGCGCTCAAGGCCGACAATAACCCCGCCGCGGTCGCGAAATCCGCCTGCGCCATCGCCGCCTGCAAGCGATACGACGCCGCCTTCGCCCGCAGTTCCGCGGCGCGGCCGGAATCGAACAGCGCGTTTGCCGCGGTTTCCAGTCCACCAAACACCTCCGCCGCCGCCGACCAATCCTCCAGCGCATAAGTGCAGTCGGCGTAGTGCTCCCAGTATGACACCCGTGCCTCGCCATCGAGTCGTCCGACATCGCGATGCCTCCGCAGCTGAGCATAACGCTCCCGCGCCGCCGCCCAGTCGCCGCGATAAAACGCCGCGTCCCCCCGATACTTTTTCGCCGCGGCCGCCCAAACCGAGTCCGGATACTCGCGCGCAAACACCCCCAACACCTCCTCCGCCGCCGCGAACTCGCCCGCCGCCAGACGACCCAAACCAAGATAATACCTCACGCCCTCGCGCGTCTGCCGCGCCGCCGGTTGGACCGACTCCGCCAGCCGCCGGTCCAACTCGACCAGCCACGGCACCGCCGCCGCATACGATGCCCGCGCAATGCAGTCCTGCGCCCGCTCATGCAGTTCCCGGGTGGCCAAGCCCGCGGGATCTTGCGCCCACAAAGCTGCCGCCGCCAGCAGACACCAAGCGGACGCAGTGCGAAGCAGGGGACGCTGGATACGCGGCACACGCACGGCAGCGGCGATGAAAATTCACCGCGCGGCCGACATCAATCGCAAATACATTGCCCTTAATAGGGTTACTCAACTCCGCTGCCACAGTCCGTAGTGTGACCGGAAACGGCTTTGAATTTTCGCCGCCCGGTTCCAAGTCATGGTTCCGCCGCCGGTGCGCCACCAGTGGCGATCCCCGCCCCATGCCCCCCCCCCAGTCCCCGCTTCATGGCTGGTTCATCGCCGAAGTGCTGCCGCACGATACGGCGCTGCGGGCGTATCTGCGCGGACGTTTCCCGCAACTGCGCGATGTCGACGACGTGGTGCAGGAGACCTATGCGCGCATCCTGCGGGAAAAATCGACGGGGCGGTTGCGCGAGGTCCGCGCCTTTTTGTTCACTGCCGCGCGCAACCTCACGCTCGACCAGTTTCGCCGGCAGAGAAATTTCCGCGATCAGATTGTCCCCCAAAACGTCGCCCCGGACGTCGTGGATGATGTGCCCGACGCCGCGCTCCAACTCACCCATCAGGAGGAACTCGAAATCCTCGCCGAGGCGTTGCGCGGTCTGCCCGATCGCTGCCGCCACGTCATGCTGCTGCGCTACCTCAAGGGACTTTCCTACAAGGAAATCGCCGCGCGCCTGAGTGTCTCGACCGAAACGGTAAAAACCCAGATCGCCCGCGGCACCCTGCGCTGCGCCGACCACTTCTCCGCCCGCGGCGTGCAGTCGCGATTCATCACGCCGACCGCCTCCACTTCCGCTTCCGACTGATCATGCCGACCGATCCGGACCTTTCTGATCTTCCCGCCATCGCCCGGCACGCCGCGCGCCAACTGACGCTGCGCGATACCGGCTGGTCCGACGAGGACGCCGCGGAGTTTGCGTTGTGGCGCGCCCGTGACCCACGACACGAAGCGGCGGTGCAACGCCTCGAAGCCGCTCGCGCCCTGTTGCGCGAGTTGCCGTATTGCGACGCCGCCGACGATCTGATGGCAGAAGCCGATGCACTCGCCAATGTTCCGACTGCGGACGGCAACGCTGCACCCGGCGCCAGAGCCGTCCTGGCGTTTCCCACGCAACCGCGCCGCCGCCGGTGGCGGGTCGCCGCCAGTCTGGTCGCAGCGTGTCTCATCGGAGTTGCGGCGGTGCAAGTAAGTATTCGTTACGCGGATACGCCTCCAGAGTCACTCGTTTACCAAACCGCGGCCGAACGCAGCACGACGGATCTGGCCGACGGCTCGCACATCCAGTTCAATCAACACAGTCGCGCCGAGGTGCGCTTCGAAGCCGGCGCGCGACGGGTGTCGCTCCAACAGGGTGAAGCCTATTTCGAAGTCGCGCCCGATCCCGCCCGGCCGTTTGTCGTCGCCGCCGCAACTGTGCGCGTCGAGGCGGTGGGCACCGCGTTCAACGTCCGCCACGCCGGCGACGCCGTCGAGGTGCTCGTCACCGAAGGCACCGTGCGGGTGACGCGGGAGGATCGTCCGCACGAGCCGCTGCTGCTCACGCACGATCAGACCGCGCGCGTGGCTCTGGCATTCGAAGCAGAGTTGCCGGCCGCTATGGCGGTCAACGATTTCGCCCGCCGCACGCAACTCGCGTGGCAGGCGCCTTGGCTGACGTTTGCCGATACGCCGCTCAGCGAGGTGGTGGAGGAGTTCAACCGCTACAGTCCGGTGCAACTCGAACTCGCCGACGCCGCCCTGGCGCAGCGCCGCATCGGCGGACGTTTCGATGCCGCCAACGCCGCCGCTTTCGCCCAAATCCTTTCCGCCGGCGGCGACGTTCAGCTCGAACCCCGCGGCCATGATCGCATCGTGCTGCATGCCGTCGTATCGCCACCCTGATTCGGCCTTTCCCGTTCCCGTCAATCGCCCCGTTTTAGGTTACCCTACTCTTCCCTTTCCGCCCCGCCCCCCTTGCCCCATCGCCTCGTTTCGCTCCGGATCCCGGCCGCACGTCTGCTGCGCTGCGCGGTCGGGGCTTTGGCGTTGTCGCTGACAACGGGCTTGTTCGCGCTCGCTGCCGCCGCGCCACCGGAAGCGACGGAAACACCGGCCCCCGCCCGCCCCTTCTCACTGGCGGCCGGCGACGCCGAACAGACGCTGGTCGCCTTCGCCGCGGCTGCGAACGAACAGATCGCGTATTTGGTGGATCACGTGCGCGGCGTGCGCACACGCGCGGTTCGCGGCACGATGCCGGCGTTTACCGCCCTGCGGGAAATGTTGCGCGGCACCCGACTCGCCGCACATCGCGATCCGTCGACAGACGCGCTCACCGTGTTGCGGCGCGCACCGCCTGCCGACGACATAGGCGCCCCCAAATCGCGCCCGAACCTGCGCGCGCGTGATGCTCAACCGTCATCACCGCGCGCGGCGCCCGACGCCGTGGTCGCGATGTCCGAATTCGTGGTGTCGATACCCGGCGTGAATCGCTACCGCTCGGTCGACGCCATTTCCGCCTTTCGCGTGCGCACGGGACTGGCCGATACGCCCGCGTCGATCTCCGTCATGATGCGTCCCGCCATCGACGATCTCGCCCCGCAGCGTTTGTTCGATGTCACCCGCTACGTTGCCGGCGTGCAGGAGGGCCGTGGCATCGCGTTTTCCGATCGACAGATCATCCGCGGATTCGAAAGCAACGGGCGCACGGTCGACAACTTTTTCCAGGAAGGCGCCGACAACTTTGATGAAGCCTTGATCGAGCGGGTCGAGGTGACCAAGGGTCCCAATGCCATTCTCGCTCCCGCCGGGGTGCCGGGCGGCGCCATCAACGTGATCACCAAGTCGCCGTCCTTTCAGGCCGAGCGTTCGCTCATGGCGCAGGTGGGTTTGTTTGATGCACAAAAACTCACGCTCGATGCCACGGGTCCGCTGGGCTCGGGCGACCGTCTCGCCTACCGTTTCGTCGGTGCCGCGCAGGACTCGCGACGCTACTGGTCGGAAGACGCCCGCCTGCGCGGCCGGGTTTTCGCACCGATGCTTACGTGGCGACCCGGCGACGCCGGCGACAGCATGGTCACATTAAAACTGATCCACGCCGCGCACTGGGTGTTCCGCGAGCCGGGTTTCATCCTTGATGCCGCAAGCAACACTACGACTGTCGCGCCGCGGCTTGCGCCGGGCTTCTCCGCCCGCAGTCGCAACGGCATCCAGCCGTGGTCCCATGTCGGCACGGAGACGTGGGATTTGTTCGGCCTGTTCACCACCCGGCTCGACGAGCACCTGAGCCTCCGCATCGCCGCCAATGCGCGCCACTATTACGAGGATTCGAAACAGGAGTTTTTCGCCACACCGGGGTTTCACGACCGCTACAATCCCT